>JAWLDD010000089.1:0-8760 GCA_041686815.1 Candidatus Atribacteria bacterium
CTTCGGTGAGAAAGGTAACAAAACCTTTATTCCTGCAATTTGTTATGATGAAACCATAAACTACCTAAAAGAAAAAGGTGTATCTCCGTCTTATATTGAGTCTAATGTTCTTTATAGAGGTTCAAGGACCACTACGGAACTTCATCTCAAAACAGCAAAATCCCATGGTTTTACACAGATCCCAATCATAATAGCAGATGGAGATATAGGAACAGAATATAATGAAATAGAAATAAATAAAGATTATATCAAAAAATGTAAGATAGGCAAGGGGTATGGGAAGTTCAAACAATTTCTAGTAATGAGCCATTTCAAAGGACATGGCACAGCAGGCTTTGGTGGTGCTTTGAAGCAGCTTGCTATGGGTTTTGCTTCCAGAAGCGGAAAACTGGAACAGCATTCTGGGATATCCCCTGTAGTGGATGCAGATAAATGTATCTCTTGTAGTATTTGTGTAAATAAATGCGGTTTTGATGCCATCGAAATCGTTGATACTGCAGTAATCGATGATAACAAATGTATTGGATGTGCTGGATGTATTGCCGTTTGCCCTAAAGGTGCTATTTATAACACATGGGGAGGATCCAATTTTCTTGAGAAACTGGCTGAGTATGCTTATGGTGCTGCAAAGGACAAGGACATTATATACATAACTTTCGTTCATAATATTACAAGAGAATGTGATTGCGCGGGTACATCTATGAAACCAATTGCAAAGAATATTGGTATTTTTGCAGGGAAAGATCCAGTGGCCTTGGATACTGCATGTTTAGATTTGGTACAGAAATCTAGTGGACAAAAGCTCTTTGAAAAAGGGAGAACCACTCTCAGGCATGCTGAAAAGATAGGATTGGGTACTATGGAGTATGAGCTAATTGAGGTAAACTGCTAAGGATGGCAGAATCTGTTAAAACATTGGAATTCGTAGGGATATCCGTGCAAAAATTGGAAAACAGCCTGGTGATAGAGTTAAGGTTACATTTACAGAAAGAGAGTAAAGCAAAATATCTTCTAGTTGCGATATGAAGTTTTTGATGTAAAGACTGACTATTTAAGTCGCCTTCGGGCGACTTTTCAATATAAGGATAAAAGATGAAGACAGATTATCATTTTTGTTCTATAATGTATAAGTATGTTTAAAATCACAAGCAAATGTAGTTTAAATACAAGGAGGATAATATGAGCATTTCGTGGTACATATCAGCAATAATAACAATACTTTTTTGGGGAATAGCTGATCTTTTCTATAAGAAGGGAACCGATCCTAATGATAGGTACAGTCATTTAAGGATAGTCATTATGGTAGCTCTCGCTATGGGAATACAAGCTGTATTTGAACTAAAAAAAATGGACTGGCAATTTGATTTTATTAATATCATAAAGTATATTCCAGTCTCATCTATGTATATACTGTCCATGACCTTAGGTTATGTAGGTCTAAGATATCTTGAAGTTTCAATTAATTCGCCAGTTAGCAATACCTCAGGAGCTATAGCAGGAATTTTGGCTTTTATTGTTCTAGGCAAAACTATGAACATCTGGCAATTGATTGCAGTGTCAATGATTACATTTGGGCTTATTGCTATTTCTGTTATCCAAAGAAAACTAGCCGAAGAAGAAATGAAGCAAAATAAGACTGTAGTAGACATGAAGTATAAGCTGGGAGCATTAGCACTGATATTCCCTATACTATATGCAATTATAGATGCTTTAGGAACCTTTCTTGATGATGTCTACCTTAGCAAACTTATGAGCCCAGAGGAAGCGCTGATTTCATATGAGTTAACCTTCTTATTCTGTGGGTTTCTAGCTTTTTTGTACATTGTGTTGATTAAGAAGCAGAAATTCAACATTCTCAAGGAAAAGGATAAAGCCCTGGCGGCAATATTTGAGACAGCAGGTCAGTTTTTTTATGTATATGCACTAGACACGAACTCAGTTGTTGTAGCGCCTATGATCGCATCCTACAGCATTGTATCTGTTATCCTGGGAAGGATATTCCTTAAGGAGAAACTAACTTACAAACAGTATATTGTCATCTTTATCGTTATGACAGGTATATTTATACTTGGACTCTTTGAGTAAAGGAAATAGAGAAAGGAACACCAGATACTATCCTTTTAGCTATGGAAAGGATAGTATCTGAGCCTAACTAAATATCAACCTCATTAAGGTTAGTCACCCTATAAAGATGCTTTTTAGTTCTTCTAAACTAATATCACATACAGGATTAAATTCCTCACTACTCATATAGCTTAAAATACTGTATAGCAACCACTTAGCTGGTTGGCTGTCATTGAGTTCAAGCAAATTAGATCCGCAAACCAGAAGCTTACCCTTTTCTATATTTGCCTCAAATATCAGACCAAGTCTGTTATTTCTTTCAAAGTTGTCTATTGTCCATACCAAAGGATGGATTTCTGTACCGTTTAGTCTTAATGACCGAGAGTTTGTAACTATATCATACCATTGAGGAGTAGTATAATATTTTGTTGGGAAATTACTAAATACTGGATGTTTATCATTAATACATAAGCCAAGGGTACCAATTGGTACCGGTTTATTCATACTCTCTGAGATAGACCGGAACATTGGATAACACCAGAAATCAGTACAGTAGGTCCCTTGGATGGAATTGGATTCGTTGAGATCCTTAGTTATCAACAAAACTTTTTTACCCAGTTTGAGATTGTCAATTGCAGTGGAAACCCTGTGAGTTATAGCAATATCGCTTTGTTTGTTAAAACTTTCTTCTATTGACTGACATTTATTAGGGTAAAGCCATATATCATAATGATTTCTGATATTAGTGCCTTCAATTTGGATATTAAGTGTCAGCGTAATTGGTTTCATTATTTCAGGCATAGTTATTGCAAAGGAGCATAGTCTGTAGATGCCGTTGGAATATTCCCCTTCTGTATTTTGAGCAAAGCACAATGACAATTTATCTTCATCCAGGGTATCATTATTAGGAGAATAAATAGATAATTTAATCTTTGGCGCAAGGATGGGTGATTCACCAAAGTGTGATAATAGAACATCAAATTTTAACTCTTCTCCCGAGACAAAGACCAGCTTTGCAAGGGTGGCAAGGATAACTATATCTGAGCAAAACTCTCTCCATTCTTCTTCGGATATGAGGCCTTTGTTCTCCATAAAGGAATTCAGGATGCCCACAAGGGCTGTACCTTGTCCAGTAAAATCTTGTAGATCAAGTAGTTGAAAGCCAGCCAGTTCGCTACTTCTAAGGGCAGTTTCAATCTCTGCTTTATAGCATTCCGCAGATAATCTTCCCGAAGATTTAAAAAAACTTTCAGCCATTGACAGCATTCCTTCCTTTTCCAAACGTCTCCGAAATATCTCTAGATTTCTAGCTTTAAGTGCACCAGTGTATTTACTAATCTCAGAAAAGTCAGGGTACATAGCATATTGACCAATCTCGTGGGATATAACTGGAAGATGGGGAACAATCTCCTTGGTTTTCTCGGCTGCAATGGTTTTTACTCCTGTTCCATACTGTATGGTAATTTCCCCCATTTCAACATCGTTGGCTTCAATATCCCTAGGGCGTATAGCATCGTTATAGTTATGAATCATATTTGGTGGCATAGTCTGTATATGTCCCTGAGGTGCATCACACATGGCATAAGAGCCCCTAAACAACCGATCCTTCGAAAAGCGAACGCCGCAGAAAAAATCTTCATTTTCAAGTATACTAGGTGCAAATTGAAAGTTATTTGACCCCTGGGTATATAGATGCCTGTTATCATACTTTTTGTATTTCTCTAAAATTTCGTTTAATGTTTCTTTGCTGCCCCATAGTTCATTGCCAAGGGACATCATCACAAAGGAAGGATGATTGCCAAACTCATCGAGGATACGATAGCCTTCTTGGATGAGGTATTGTTGTGCCTTTTCGTCGTGGTCGTCGTCAGATTCTATGGTTATAGTACCCCAAAAAGGAAGTTCAGGCTCCATATAGATACCCAATAAATCCGCAGCTGCAAAGGCTGCTTCAGGCGGACAGCAGGTATGGAATCTGTAATGGTTTATCCCATAACTTTTAGCAATGGAAAGAATACGAATCCAGCTCTCCAAATCTGTTGGTGCATAACCCGTCATTGGAAAAATCAAACCATCATGTTTTCCCCGCAAAAAGGTTCTCTTTCCATTAATTACAAGATACTTACCAACTGCCTTAAAATCTCTTAAGCCAAATGTATACGTATAAACATCCGAAGCAAGAGATATATGTAAATGATAAAGATGCGGAGAATGCTCGCTCCACAACTGTGCAGTTTTATCAAGCTCATAAATAAAGCGGTTCTGACCTAAAAATAATTGTTGTTCTATTTCTCCAAAACCATTTCCTTTACCATCTACGACACGTATCCTGGCAATACTCTTGTCTGCGCCTACTAATGTTGCTTTTACGAGTATCTGTCGCTTTCTTGCATCAGGATAGATCTTAATACCTGTTAGATATACAGGATCTAATATTTCTATATAGATTTGACCTGTGATTCCATTCCAGTTGGTCTGAGTATCTGGTGATGTCATATGGCCACCTTTAATAGGGTATGATGTATTATCCACCATAATGGTTAGCCTATGTTTATTTTGCTTGATATATGGTGTAATTCGATACCTATGGGAAGTACATAAACTATTGTTAGAACCAATATAACAACTATCTATCCATACATGGGAGGTTCGGGTTCTTTCCAAAACCAAAAACAATTCTTTGTTCACTATTTCAGAGAATGAAACTTCACGGGAATACCATGTATATCCTTCAAAATGATACGGATCTGTTAGAAAAGATGCATTTTCCTCATTGGAAGGTAAGCCTTTTCGTGCTTCCGAGACAGTTGTTGGTAGGTCAATGAAATCTGAAAAGATGTCTTCATAGAATTTATTCTCAATTCCTGACTTATTCTTATCAAGACAAAATCTCAATCTGCCACTTAGATCAATTCTATCCAAGGTATTACCTCCTTGTTTGTAATTCTGAGTAACATTCCATGTAGCTATTATAGCAATCTTCTATTGCATTTAGCAATTACTCTATTTTTTAAACTTAAAGTTAGATTCCCTATAAAAAATACTAAAATACCTTGACAAAACTATTATCCGCGACTATGGTTAAATTGATAAACATATCCAAACTCTTAATAGACATGACATGTGTTACACATCATTATGAGATGGAGGTAGAAAAAGATGAGCTTTATAGAATTAGCCAAAAAGAGATGTTCGGTGAGGAGTTATAGTGATTTACCAGTTGAGAGAGAAAAGATAATTAAGGTACTAGAAGCCGGGAGAGTATCACCATCTGCATGCAATTTTCAACCTCGATATTTTATAGTAGTCCAAGATGAAAATCTGAAGGAGAATATAAGTAAAGCATATCCTAGGGACTGGTTTAAGAAGGCTCCAGTTATCATAGTAGTATGTGGGGACCATAATCAATCATGGAAAAGAGGAGATGGCAAAGATCATTCCGATATTGATGTTGCTATCGCTATCGACCATATGACCTTACAAGCTGCAGAGCTTGGTTTAGGCACTTGTTGGGTATGTGCCTTTGATGCACAGTTATGCCATGAAATATTGCAACTACCGGAACATATGGAAGTTGTCGCCCTCTTACCTATGGGTTACCCGGAAAAGCTCAGTGATATCGAACGTCACGATAAGGATCGTAAATTCCTGAATGATATAGTGGGGTGGGACGGATATAATAAGTAGTATAAAATTCACACAATTGTTAGATGTTTGGATTAGCAGCAGATGTACAAAATAACAACTGATTTATATTGTTGCATCCGAATAGCCTTTGTTGTAGAATAATTATATTAGATTGAGAAATATGTATATTATTTGATATTGTAGAGAAAAGGCAAAGGAATCGAGGTATAATTAATGTATAGCTTTATGAATGACTACAGTGAGGGTGCTCATCCAAGGGTATTGGAGTTATTAACCAAATCCAATTTTGAGCAGAACATTGGCTATGGGGAAGATGTATATTGCGATAGATCAAAAGAATATATTAGGGAATTGATCGGGAAAAAAGATGCTGATATTCATTATATACCTGGAGGAACACTAACGAATCTGATAGTAATCTCTGCTATGTTAAGGCCGCATCAATGTGTAATTTCAGCTGATACAGGACATATAAACGTCCATGAAACAGGAGCAATTGAAGCCACAGGCCATAAGGTTGTGGCTATGCCATCAGTAGATGGAAAGCTTACACCAACTGAAATTCAAAGAGCTTTGGATTATCATTGTGATGAGCATATGGTCCAACCAAAAATGGTTTATATATCGAATTCTACAGAGTTGGGGACCATCTACTCCAAGACTGAATTAACCCATATCCATGATATATGCCAGAAGAATGGACTTATTTTATTTCTTGATGGTGCACGAATAGGATCAGCTTTAACGGCCAAATCAAATGATGTGACCATAAAGGATATTGCAGATCTAGTCGATGTATTTTATATAGGTGGCACTAAAAACGGTGCTTTACTAGGGGAAGCCTTGATCATTTGTAACCAAAGCTTGAAAGAAGATTTTAGATATCTTATAAAGCAGAGAGGAGCTCTTTTAGCCAAAAGCTTTGTTATGGGCATACAATTTGAAGCACTGTTTCAAGATAATCTCTATTTTCAACTGGCTACGCATGCCAACAAAATGGCTGAAAAGATAGCAAATGCGATAAGACAATTTGGCTATTCTTTTTATGCACCACCTTGCACCAACCAGCTATTTCCGATTATTCCAAATCACATATTGGAAAAGCTATCGGAGATGTTTCGTTTTTCCATCCAAACAAGGATAAACGATGATGAAAGTGTAATCCGCCTGGTAACATCTTGGGCAACTACACAAGAAAGTGTAGATACCCTTATAGAGTTTTTAGCTAAGTTTAGTGCTAATAGCTAAAGCCAATTGTTATAAAATTCCGACTAAGGATTAGGAGTGGATAATGTGCTGTCTAAGGAAAAACTAGATAGAATAAATGAACTTGCGAAAAAATCAAAAAGTGAAGGACTCAACGAAGAAGAAAAAGCAGAACAGCATGCTTTGCGTCAAGAATATCTAACAGTATTCCGATCAAACTTTAGGCAAACTTTGGATAGTATTACCATAGTGGATGAAGAGGGAAATCGGAGGGAATTAAAAAAGTACAAGCATTAATAGGAATGACATGGTTGATAAATATAGCCTGCCATCGCGAGTGGTAGGCTTTTTGGTGATATTTTCATTCAAATAATAGTCTAGACATAAATAGCATAGAAGGTAAAATATAAACAAGCACTATATGAGAATGATATTAACTAAGGAGAGTAGTAGATGAACGAGTTTTCAAGAACCGAACTTTTGCTGGGTGTTGAAGGAGTGAATATATTAAGAAAATCATCGGTTGCCATATTTGGTATAGGGGGAGTTGGTTCCTTTACTGTTGAAGCTCTAGTTAGGAGCGGAGTAGGTAATATAGCTATATTTGACGATGACAAGGTATGTTTAACAAATATTAACAGGCAATTAATAGCAACTCGCAAAACCATAGGTAAGTATAAGGTTGATGTAATGAAGGATAGAATCCTTGAAATAAACCCAAAGGCTAATGTGGAATCACACCAGGTATTTTATAATGCCGATAATGCAGATGAAATTGATCTATCCGAATATGATTATGTTGTTGATGCTATCGATACAGTGTCCTCAAAGCTAACCTTGATTGAAAGAGCTAAAGCCTGTAATACTCCCATTATTAGCTGTATGGGGGCAGGAAACAAATTAGATCCCACAAAGTTTGAAGTAACTGATATATACAAAACAAGCGTATGTCCCTTGGCCAAGGCCATACGCTATGAGTTAAGAAAACGTGGTATCGATTCATTAAAAGTTGTATATTCCAAAGAACCTGCACTAAAGCCTATAGTAAATGAAGAGGATAACTGTATGAATAGATGTGTCTGTCCTCCGGGAACCGTGCGAAAATGCACTGTCAGGAGACAAATACCTGGTAGTGTATCCTTCGTTCCATCGGTTGCAGGATTAATATTGGCTGGAGAGGTAATAAAAGATATATTGGCATCTACTGGATTTTAGGCAATAGAATATGTTTTTGTAGGAGTGTCTGTATGAGACTTTTTATAGCCATTAATTTTGATGAAAAGACCAAAGAGTATATAAAAGAAATTAGTGACGAAGTAAAAGCATCATCCATCCAGGGACGATTCGTGAAAAAAGAACATATTCATCTTACCTTAGAATTTTTAGGTGAAGTTAGTGATGATAGAGTTGATCTAATAAAAGAGGCGATGGATGGAGTTAGTGCTAATCCTTTTGCTTTGCAGCTAAAAGGATTAGGTTATTTTAAAGGTAGGCAAGGGAATATCTATTGGTTAGGAGTAGAGGAGAACAAATCACTTTTGATGCTTCAGAGTCAACTTCATGAAACACTAAAAAATCAGGGGTTTGAATTAGATGATAGACAGTATAAGCCCCATATAACTCTAGGCAGAAAAGTGAAAATGGCACCAGACTATAATCATGAGAAGATATTAGGCCATGTAGGGGATTTTTCTTTCCCAGTGGATAAAATAGAGTTGATGAAGTCGGAACACATTAATAATAAGTAAGCGTCAAGTAGCCCCGTACATAGTATATCATACTTAGTAATAGTACAATCATAACAAACCGGTTGAAAAAGTTGAAAAACTTTAAAAAGTGGGT
>JAWLDD010000090.1:0-8696 GCA_041686815.1 Candidatus Atribacteria bacterium
GGCGTGCAAATTGAAATTCCTGCTGAAAATCTCAGAAATGCAGTAGCCGCTTATTCTACGGTTAGTTATGTAGCCGATGTAGAAAAAGTAACCAATACCAGCTACGGTAATTTCCAGCGTGGCGTAATTGATGGAGTTGCTCGTACTTATCTGCCTTTGGCAGCTACTACTCTGCAGAAGGGTACCACAACCATTGTAATGACTTCAACAACTACTGGTGTAAATGCTCGTTATGATATTGAAGTTGCAGATACAGCAAAGATAGACACTCTTACTCTTTCCGCACCTGAGTTCCCGGTTGCTGGTGAAAAGATTCAGATTCCTTTCACTGCAATAGATCAGAATGGAAATACTATTACTGACATTAATGTTCTTAGAACAGGTATGACTTCCTTGACAGTTGCAGGTGCTATTAGCACTCCTGGAGCTGTGAGATTTGAAATAGACTATGTAAATGGAAAACCTGTTCTTGTACTTGATGCAAGAAGTATAACCATTACTGAAAATAGTTACAGACAGGTAATGATAACAGGAATTACCGGTACTAATAAATACGTCAACCTGTCATTCAACCTTACTGAGAATGCTGTACCTACGAGCATGACTATCAATCCTTGGTATACAAGGTATAGCACAGTAAACCATGGTTGGTGGTTTGGTGATTACCTGGTAAATATCAAAGACCAGTATGGAAGAGATATGGATAAAGCCTTGGCGTTTGGAACAGGTACTAATGAGGGCGACATAAGGGTACAAATGATTTCTTCCAATGCAAGCATTGTAAGTGCAGGCGGAAACACTACATCCCACATGGGTGCTGGTAAAGGCGGAGAATGGTGGGCAACTGGTAATAACCAGGGCAATGTTACCTTTACCTTTAAGATGCAAAGACTTGACAACCAAGGTAACTGGATTGATGTAGAAGGCGCTGAATTCTCTACAACTCTTAGCGTTGTAGGAAGAGAAGATATTGCATCTTACAAGTTTAATGATATTTCTAGTGTGCTTTACTACGATGCTGCTGCATACGATGCTATGTCTGACGGTGAAGATCATCATGTAGGAATAGGCGATAATGTAGTTGGGCTTATGCCTGACGGTTCTGAAGTACGTGTAGGCGGCGGTTTCTATACGATGCTTATAGCTGATGCTAAGGGTAGAGTTGAAGCTAAGTCTGGAAATGAAGTAACTTCGTCAGTATATGCTTCAAATTATGTAGATGCAGACTTTGGTACAAACGATACAAGGACGGTTGACATTACGGTCATTATCGATGGCGAGTATGGTACTGAGATATATACCAAGCCTTTGACAGTAAGCAAGGTTGCTCCTAAGATTGACAAACTCGAGCTTGTTGGTTCTACAGGAGATGCTTCAAGGGTTAGGGTTGGTAATGTAATAACGATTACTGATGATTACCTTACAAACAATAATATTACCAGCTTTAAGGCATTGGCTTGTAACTTGGTTAACGCAAAAGATCAGTATGGAAAGAGATATCATTCAGCTTATGAATTTGCTGATTTGTTGGAACCTGTTATTAGTAAGCAGGTAGACGCAGCTAACTGGTCTGAAGTAGGTGCAGGAAGCAGCTTCGATATGACTGTTGCTTCGAAGACAGGTATAGTAATTACCTTCACAGTTGTTGTAACAGACTAAGATGTTCAGAAAAGGGTGGGAATAATCTTCCCACTCTTTTTTTGTTCTATAGAATGTAATTATCTAGCGTATAAACCAATTGACAAAACGGTGCTAATAAGTAGAATATAATGTATTAGTGTATTCTTTAGGGGTTGTGACAAAAATGGACAAGAATCCGAAGAACAGCAAAGTTAATGATAGGAAGACACAGTCAAGTAAAAGAAATGAAGTCAATTTAGACGAACCTGCGCTTAATAAAAGTCATATAATATTTCTTTCATTGATTACACTGATTACAATACTTGCGCCATATTTTAGAGGCTTATACTTTGATAGGGATCAGCAAGTATTTCAAGTTCTAACTTTTCTTGCATTTACAGCATATATGGTTTATAAATGCATTTTTAAAGAACGTATTCTTATAAAAACTGCTTATGAGTATATATCTATAGCTTTTGTAATTATCTATGCAGTAGCGTTGTTTTTTTCAGTTAACAAGCAAGCTGCAGTAAATGAGTTATTGAACTATTGTATGATATTTTCATTATTTTTTATCATATCAGATACATGCAAATCGAATAACTCTAAGATTGTAGTTTGCTGGTCCATAGTAGCACTTAGTGTTGTTGTTTGTGCTTTAGGAATAGATAGCTATATTGGAGGAGAGATAGTAGGCGCTGTTAACGGAATTATCAAAAAAACCGGATTGACTGATCTTTTAGGATTGGAGGAATTCTTTTTTGGACTAACTGTTGGCCAACGTATTAATTCAGTTTTCCAATATCCGAATACTCTCGGAAGTTTTTTGACTGCGTCAGTAATTATCACTACAACAATTTTAATTACGCAAAAACAAATTATTGCAAAAATCATACTATCAATAGCTGCTTTAATTCAGATAGTAACTCTTATTTTAACATTAAGTAGAGGAGCTTATATAGTCTTTGCTATTGGAATCATTATGCTCTTATTTGTTCTACCAATGCATAATAAGATTAAGGTATTCTCTTTTTTATCTGTCAACTCAGTTTGTGCATTACTTCTTTTATATTTGGGAGATTACCTTTCCACTCAGAAGGAATATAAGAATATATGGATCCTGTTATTTATTTTCTCAGTAGTTTCTTCATTGTTCTATTTATTCTTAGACTTGATTATTAATAAGATGAAAATAAATATCAAAAGAAGTCATGTATTAGTTATAACTGCTTTTATTATTGTAATAGCTCTTACAGCATTAATATTTGTCTATAATGGTTCAGAGCCAGTATTATTAAGTAATTCAAGTGACATTGGGAATTCTTTTTCCAGGTCAATAAAACTTGAGCCAGGTTTTGAATATGTTCTTCAATACTCAGTTCAGGCAGGAGACAATACAGAGGATTCAATTCCATACAAAGTGCGCATATTGAGTACATCTAAAAAAGAAATTCTTGCAAATAGAAGCACAGAGATAGTCTCATATAATGGTAAAAAGACTAAAGGGATAGAAAGGGATGAAATAAGGTTTACTGTTCCTTCAGAAAGCGAGATTATTTATATTGCATTTGATAACCTTGTTAAAGATTCTAAAGTAATCATAAATGATGCAAGAATTATTGAGCCAGGTACTGAAAAATTGGTAAAAAAAATACCACTAAAAAATAAGTATATACCTGACTCCATAATAAACAGGTTGGCCAATATGACGAAGTCACAAAGTTCACTAACAAGATTTGCTTATTATAAAGATGGACTGGTACTATTTAGAAATAATTGGCTTTTCGGTATTGGTGGTGGAGGCTGGCAGTATGTTTACTCAATTTCAAAATCCTATGAATATTATACAAAGGAAGCACATAATTACTTTCTTCAGTCAATAATCGAGACTGGTATTTTTGGATTAATTGTCTTATTGGCTCTAGTAATTGTGCTTGTTTTTGAATTAATTATGAGAATCTTAAAGAAAAAAGCATTAAATGAAAAAGAGACAGTGACTGAATCAGGTATTTTGGTGTCTGCTCTATGCTTACTAATTCATTCGGCGATAGATTTCGATTTTTCGCTTATCTCTATTCTTATGCTTTTTTGGGTGCTCATAGGGCTTTTAAATTCAAAATACAGAAATAGTTATGATATTCTTTATAAGGATGAATCTGAAAAAACTTTAATAAAGTATTTCGATAGCTTCAGAAATAAGGTTGCCGAATTTAGAATTCTGAAAGTTAGGCCAATTATTGCAATACTGTTATCAATAGTTTTAATATTCTTTCCTCTGGGAAGCCTTATTGCTCAGGCAATTTACATTAAGGCAGGGGATGAGATTCTACAAAACAATAAAGGTGTAATCATAAGCAAAGTTAAAAATGCTGTAACGCTTGCTCCTTTCAATGAGCAGTTCAAGATTGGATATGTCAATGCTCTTCTAGGAAGTGGAGAATTAACAGAAGAAAAGTTTAATAAAGTTAAGGAGGAAATATCGAAGATAGAAAGCTTGGGACAGTATAATTTGCAGACAATAAAAGAATTAGTCTTATGTTTTCTTCGTATTGGTGAAATTGAAAAGGCTCTTAATTATGTAGACAGAGTTACATACCTCAATCCCCTTAATCCAAAAGAGTGGGCTTACAAAACGAACATATATATGCAGATTGTATCACTTTATTTAAGTAATGACCAGTATGAAGAAGCGCAGAAAACGGCTGATAAGGCGCTAGAGATACCTGAGCAGGTACAAAAGATTAATAGAGAGAACCTAAAACCTTTTGTTTTAGATAAAGAAACCATTTATAGGATTGAAAGGTTAAAATACATCAGGGATAATATTGGTACATCTGAACTGAACAAGGTGAATGATCTTGTGTTTTTGCAGATGGATGTTGATGTTAATAATGACAAAATCCCTGATCAATGGGGAATAGAAGCAGCTCCTGGGAATAGTATAAAAATTGATAATGGCAGTATTAGTGTGAAAATGCAAAAAGACAGAGCATACTATATAATGAGTAGGGAACTTAGTATTTCATCTGGATATACTTACAGGATACAGGTGCAGTTCTCAGACAAAATTTTAGATGATCAAATATATTTCTCTCTAGATGGAGTTAAAGGCAGACATATGCTAGTTCAAAACGGCAATCTATATGAAGGGGTTATAAGTATTCCATCTGATGCATCAATTGAGTCGAGCAGATTGAGGTTGTGGATGAAAGGCAATTATAAGGTGAAAGCCTTAAAGATATTTGCAGAATAGTTACAAATAAGCTTGTGTTGATGGAGAAAATGTATGCTAAATTATAGCATGAATTTATCTACCGAAAAAAGTACACCATTTACCCTAAATTAGTATCCTTTACTTTTTAAGCTTTATGGGCTAAAATTTTACTATACAGTTTAGAGGTATGTTAGATAATCAGAGTAGACATTCTTCTGCAGCTTTGCAATGATTTCCATAGTCTAAGTAGCTGGGGGGGTTCCATGAAAAAGTTAATTATCTTTATGCTGATTGCTTTTCTTATAATGTTTCCTTTTGAAGTTTTGTCAAAAGAAGTTGATCAGGATCGGCTGACATACTTTAAGGCTAAAACCCAAATGCTCAAGAATAATAAACAAATAAGTAACGCTTCGAAAAATGTTTTTAGCGCAGAGGCACAGTATAAAAATGTTCTAGAAAGCTATGACCGGCTTAACAATTATATAATGATATGGGGGAATGATATTGACGATTACCAGGAAATGGAGTTATTGATGCAGCGTGATTATAGTCCTGTAGTAGCGAAGTATAATTGGATCATAGCCCAAAAAAATGAAGTTCTTACAAAAAGTAAATTGATAATTGATTTGCGAAACAGGTTCAGAGACGTATTATCTGCCCAAAATGACTATAAACATAAGCAGTTGGAACTAGATGTAGAGAAAAAGTCATATACAGGGGCTCTCAAAAGGTTTGAGAAAGGTCTGATATCCGTAAATGAAAAAGATGAAGCTGAATATGCTTACCTTCAAGCACAATATGAATTAGATGCTTCTAAAAGAAATCTTGAGAATACCAAAAGGAAATTGAATGAGCTTATTGCAAACCCTATAAATTATACACTATATGATGTAATAAATCTCGAAAATTTAATTGCCGATGATTTTGAACCAGTAGAATACTTTATTGCAAAGGCACTTGAGAATAGAATAGAGATATTTTCTATTAATAGGGATATTGAATTAAAAAATCTGCAAGCTTCTATTATGAGAATACATAATGTTCATGAAATTTACAGATTGGCTAAAAGAGATTATTCAGAAATAATGGCTGATTTGGATATTTTAAAAATTAGATTGCAGGAGGAAAAGCAGAAAATTACACAAGAGATAAAAAGTGCTTATAATGATATTAAAAAAGTAGAAAAGGAGATAGATTCTTTCAGGAAGCAAATTGATATAGAAAAACGGAAGTTAAAATATATGGAAAAAAGATACGAGCTTGGTTCAGTTTCTCTTACAGAATATGAGAAGGCTAAAAACAATTTAATCGTTTTGGAAGATCAATTAGATCTGATATTATATGACTATAATACCAAGTTAATGAAATTTGAATATGCTTATGATATTGGACCGGCATATTAAAAGAGGAGGGAGTATAAAATGAAAAAAATATCCTTTGTACTCTTGCTATTTGTAGTATTCAATGTTTCTACGATTGGGTATGCGGCAGGCAGAGTTAATCTAACAATTGAATCAGTACAGGAAATTGCAGTTAGAAATAGCTCACAAGCACAGATTGATGATCTTAATATTTTTGTGAATGAGTTAATACTTAAAGATTCGAAATATGATCTTATTCCTGCCTCTGGAACTCCTATGGATAATGCGTATAAAAGAGGTGTTGATCCTATTGTTGTTGAAATGAATTTGGAAATTGCAAAACGGCAAAAGGATCAAAATCTTGAAAGCGTTCGGATAGAGGCACTTAAAAGAGCCTATGACATTATACTTCTTAAAAAAGAGTATAATTTAGAAAACACAAGGTTCAACATACTTACTGAAAATCTAAATGTAATGGAAGCAAGGTTTAAGATTGGAACAGTAACCGAAAGTGATGTTGTAGATGCTAAGTATAAATTAGAAGATAAGAAATTAAATATGTTTATAGTTGAGCAAAAACTTGAATCAGCAAAAAGTAGTCTAAAAAATCTTCTGAATTATGATTCAGATCTTGATATTGACATTTCAGGGGATATTGAATATGTACCGCTAGGTGAAATCGATATTGATAAAATATTGGAAGCAGCAATTAAGAAAGATATAAATGTTTATAGAAACGAAAAAGAGGCTGAAAAGAGTAGAAAAGCATTTGAGATAGTAAGTGAGTATCAAATTCCTGATAGCATATCATATCAAAAAGCAGTATACAATTTGACTGTTGCGGAGAGTAATTTGGCTGATACAATAAGTAATGTTGAGATGAATATTAGAAATAAATTGAATGATTTAATGAATCTGGAAGGCAAGACAGTTTTGGCAATTAAGAATTTCGAAATGAATAAACGAAAATATGACAATATGCTGCAAAAGTATAATATGGGGCTAATAAGCAAAAGCAACTTGCAAGCTTCTCATGAAGCCTATGAGAATGCAGTTTACCAGAAGTATACTGCTATCTGCAATTACTTAATTGCAAAGGCAGAATTTGAAAGTTTAATATGATGCGTAACCATAAAAAAGAATCAGCTTGATAAATGCTTGATATATGTAAGTTGCGATAAAGGTATCGCAAAGTAAATATTCCCGTCCAGTTAGTCAATTGATGTCGGCAAAATTGATATAAAAATTTATTTTAGGATGTCTTCTCAAATTGTGAAATAGTGGGCAGCAGAGTTTTGTGCAGGGGCGCTGCCCCTGTGATTCTGTCTTTGCCGGATGGAATCCGGCTGTTTTCATCTCGTTATGGGGTCACATCTCGCGGGTCTATGAAGCCACCGGGCTTCTAGTGCTCATTAACAGAAATTACATCTAGTATTCGGCTCACCTTCCTTATATTATGTAAACATAGGGAGGGTGGTCAGAATGAACTATGGTTCAAACAAAAAGCTATTTGCCAGAAAACTTACTGACGCTGAGATAAATGAGTTAAAGAAAGCTGTTAAAAGTTCAAACTCTAGGAAAACCGTACGCTATGCACAGGTTATACTGGCATCAAGTGAAGGTATGGATTCCAAAAAACTTTCTGAAACTTATCATTACTCTCAACGCAATATTGCTGTCATTATAAACGATTTTAACAACAACGGTATACAGAGTATCTACCCTAAAAAACATACTGGAAGACCTGCAGCCATAACAGAAGAACAGAAGGCTCAACTAATTGAACTCATCAGGGTTTCTCCTAGGGCTTTAGGGTATCCGTTTAACTCCTGGACTCTGTATCGACTTAAAACAGCAGCCGTTGAACGAGGCATCTTTGCGAAGGTTAGTCACATGTCGATTAAAAGAATCCTTGATTCAGAGAGAATATCTCTACAGAGGACTAAGACCTGGAAAGAGTCTAATGATCCTGATTTCGAAATAAAAAAAACATATCAAGGAGCTCTACGACACTGACTACAAAAAATTTGCACGGGTGATCTGTGTGGACGAATTCGGCCCTATAGAAGTTCGTCCCTGTGCCGGTCAGAATTGGTGCACTAAAAAGCACCCTGACAGGCAACCCGCTACATACACCAGAAAACATGGTGTACGGCATCTAATAGCTGCATATGATCTGAAAGAAGATAAGATGTATGGTACATTACAAAAACGTAAAACCAACAAAGAATTCCTCCAGTTCTTAAAGCAGCTTCGCCGTAAGTATGATTCCCAAATAACCTTGTTTATTGTATGCGACAACTATGGTCCCCATAATGTTACTGCCAACCTAAAGTGACCTCCAATAGACGGTGTTTTGTGTCCTAAGGTTGACGATGCTACTGTCCAAAATACCAGAGCCGGGGCGGGTACCTAATAGGCAACTCCGCCTCTAGCTCCAGACTGGTTATTGAAACTCCAAGACATTTGCTAATGCCTTAAGTGCACAAGCCACGGTTCTT
>JAWLDD010000091.1:0-8643 GCA_041686815.1 Candidatus Atribacteria bacterium
CATATCACAGAACGCGAGATAGAGAAAATAGAGATAGGATATTGGATTATCTATCTTATAATACTATAGAAGACCCAAAATTATTGGCCTTAATTGCAGAGATATTGCTTGAGGAAAATCAACAAGATGAAGCTACCGAGCTTATAGAAATTATTAGATCAAGGGATGGGAATGCACCCATTGTAAAGGCTTTTGATTATTCTAAATCAACAGACCTATCTCTATTTGCAGTGAGATTCGCTGATGTCAATGGAGATGGCGAGCAAGAAAATATACTATTAATGGCACAGGGCAGTCCCTTTGAATATGCAGAAGATTACACCATACTAATTCAAAATGGTAGCACTGGTGACATCATTATAAAAGAAGAGCTGGATTTTACTGGATACTTTGATGACCTATTCGTTGGGGATTTTACAGGTGATAAGATCCCCGAAGTTAAAGCCAGCATCTTTAGCGGTGGAACAGCAGGAATAGTAGTCCACTATATTTATTCCTTTACAGACAATATAATTGCACAGCTAGAATTTGATGACGGCGAGTTGGATTTTAGATTTATAGATGGAACTAAAGTAGAGATAACCTATTCAGAGTTGGGTATACATCATGACTTTATAGTAAATTTGTCCCAGGAGCAAAGAGACGTTTACAAAGAAAATAATTATCATCTACAGTCAGACAGTTATCTAGGATATTTTAGAGGAAGCTATCTGACAGCCATTGATATGGAGAATGATGGTGTGTATGAGTTGGAGTATACGACACAATTGGTTTTTTCAGCAAATTACAATGCAGATTCTATTGCAAATGTCAAATTGATTTATAAATGGGATGGGTCAAAGCTTGACTGTGTAGATATCATAGTTGAACCAGCTAATGGCACGGATGACGTTGATCCGACAGATGCTAATCCAATAGAAGGCAATCAAGGCGATGACGAATCTCAGATTGGTGCTGATGATATACAGCAGGGTGTTTCTAATATAAATGAAGTGGCTATAGGATTTATCGAGAAGTTATATAAAAAAGGCGATACCTACTACATGGATATAGATTATGTAGAATTTTATCGAGGAGATAAAGCTGTTGAGGAGGCAAAGAAGGATGGTTTCGCCTACTATGATGAAGAGTTGGGGGAATGGGTCTTGTTCAATGATTATTATATAAGGAACAACAACCCCAAAATCAGAACTTTCCCTATAGCTTTAGAAGCTGATATTAAAGGAGATGGAATAATAGATTACAAAGAATATACTACTAAAGAGTTTGTAGATGAGTTTGCAAATTCGCCATATTCTTTGCTCTATCATATAGAGGTAAAGGATGGAGTAGTAGTTAGAATGTGGGGACAATATATACCTTAAACAATAAAAAGGTCAAATAGGCAGCTTTAATACTAAAAGCTGCCTATTTGGGAGGTTTTTTACTTTTTTTAGCGAATAAGAAAATAATAGGTCTTTTACAGAATTCATATAGAAGCAAGAAGCGCAAGGGTCAAAATATTATCTTAATATGAAAGGGTGTAAGAGTATGGCTTTAGTAATTGCTCACAGAGGTGCCTCAGCATATGCTCCCGAGAATACCATGCCTGCTTTTGAAAAGGCCTTGGAGCTTGGCACCGAAGGAATCGAACTGGATGTCCATATGACTGCAGATGGCGAAATAGTTGTCATTCACGATCATACCATTGACCGGACCAGTAACGGAAAAGGAATGGTAAAAGAGCTTACCTTAGAGGAGCTCAGAAAATTTGATTTTGGAAGCTGGTTTGATGAAAGCTTTAAAGGTGTAACAATACCAACACTGAAAGAGGTATTTGAGCTGCTGAAAGATTGGGATGGACTACTCAACATCGAGATAAAGACCGGACCGATATTCTATCAAGGGATCGAGCAAAAACTTGTGGATATGGTAAAGGAATATGATTTTACCGATAGGGTTATTTTTTCTTCCTTTAACCACTATAGCCTTCGCGATATAAAAGCGATAGATCCATCGATGAAAATTGGACTCCTTTACATGGCAGGACTGGTGGAACCTTGTCTTTACGCGAAGCGAATTGGCGCAGAAGCCTTACATCCTTTGTACTATAACATCGTACCCGAAGTGGTTGAGAGCTGTAAAAGAAATGGAATAGAGCTAAATCCCTTTACCATAGACAATGAATATGAAATTGAGATGATAATGAGAGCAGGGGTGGATGGTGTAATAACCAATTATCCTGATAGGGCTCTTAGGGTTAAAGAAAGAATAAATAGTTGAAAGGGGTATATTTATGAAGCTGGATTATAAGAAGACCTTTATACTGGGTCTGGGTTTTTTTGCAGCAAGTATAGTTTGGCCTATATACAATAATTATGTTCCTATAATGCTGGAAACCTACGTAAAAAGCGGTACCCTTATTGGAGCTATCATGACTATAGACAATGTATTTGCTGTGATATTCCAACCCTTGTTCGGTGCCCTCAGCGACAGGACCAATACCAAGTTTGGTAGGCGGATGCCCTTTCTTTTGATAGGCGTTCCACTAGCAGCAATATTTTGTTCGCTGATACCTTCTGCTACTTCCCTCATAACCCTTATGTCATTTATAATAGTCATGAATTTCGCTATGAGCATTTACAGAGCGCCTACTGTAGCCTTGATGCCCGATGTTACTCCCAGCCCACTACGCAGTAAGGCAAACGGTGTTATAAACTTTATGGGTGGCTTTGCTGCTGTTATAGCCTATGGTTTGGGAGGATTACTGTATAGGATGAATACAGGCTATCCTTTTTATATGGCATCCATTATTATGGTTTTAGCTCTAGTATTGTTATATACCTTTATAAAAGAGCCTGAGAGGGTAGAGATCGAGCAAAAAGAAACAAAGAAACAAAAGGATGTGGCCAAAAACAGAAGCCTTATCTTTATGTTATTTGCAATATTCTTCTGGTTTACTGGTTTTAATGCCGTAGAAACTTTCTTTTCTCTGTACGGACAGCATATCTTGGGCATTGAGCCAGGAACATCATCCATAGTTCTCACTTCCTTCTCCCTTTCATTCTTGATCTTTGCTATACCTGCAGGTTTCGTGGCGGCTAAATTTGGAAGGCGAAAGACCATTCTGATGGGGATAGTTGGTGCACTATTGGTATTTATACCTCTAATCTTCGTGCGAAATGCCATCGCCATTGCCATTCTTTTGATAACTGGAGGGGTATGCTGGGCCCTTATCAACATAAACTCCTATCCAATGATAGTTGAAATGGCTCCCAAAGGATTGACAGGGGCATATACCGGTTACTACTACTTCTTCTCATCTACAGCAGCCATAGTAAGTCCAATACTTTTCGGCTGGATAAAGGATTTAGCCAACAGCTATAAACCCCTGTTTGTATATGCTAGTATGGGCTTTATACTTGCTCTTTTATGTATGTTGTTTGTAAAACACGGAGATGTTGCAACAACCAATTTGGCTAAAGATCAAGCTGTAGAGACCAATATCTAATTTTATACCTCAAATTCCATGTAGTTAGGGCTTGCTTTATTTCTATACCGAGTAACAGATTTAAAAAATAAACATAGAATATATCAAGGTCAATATAGGAATAGGAGGTATTCCCGTGTACAATAATGAAATATACCCAGTAAACTATCCGGCAGAGTTTCTATTTAATCAAGCTTCTAACTACAGTTATTATGGCATGCCACCGGAGCACCATTATCCCATGCCTCCGGAGCATAATCCTATGCCATGTCCCGAATATCCGCCTGTGCAACCAATGCCGCCCATGGATCTACTGCCTGGAATGAGAATGCAATGCATGATGCAATTAAAGCATATTCTTGAAAAAGCCATGAACAAGAAAGTAGCATTAATAGTTGAAGGAGCCAGGGGGAACTTTGATTGCACAAGGATATTAAGCGTTAACGACTGCCATGTTACGGTGGCAACCAAAAATGGCGTCTGCATTATTCCTCTAGACGAGATAACAGCTATATGCATGTCTAAAGAAGCAGCTAAGGATGTCATGGATAACGTAAAGACAGAAGAAATTTGAGGATTAGTAATTAATCCTGATTTACTTAGGAAATTTAGTGAAATGTTAAAGCACTGCTTTTAGCGGTGCTTTTTTCGTTACCATTGCTAAGGTATTATATGCTATAATTAGGATAAAACAGATAGATTAAGGGGTATAGAGGATGCATAGGGAAGTTGTTAGTTCTACCAAGGACAGCCCAATATCTACAATGCTTTTTTCTTTTGGGTTGGTTGTATTGTTAGTATTTGTTGTAGGGTTGGCTAATCTGATGTATAACAGATATGGAATAAGCTATTCTGGTTATTTGGCCTTTTTATCCTACATACTTATAGGTGTATATGTATACCGAAGGAAGATATTGAAGTATCAGTATCTGGTCGTTGATCAGGAGTTCATCGTTGAGACCCTTGTAGGCAAACGATCCAGGGAAATAATCAGGGTAAAGCTTAATAAAGTCTTGTATTTTTGCCCCCTTTCCTATGAGAAAAAGGATGGGGATACCAGCTATAAAAGCCACTACGTTGTTTTTAATCGAAACTCTCCTAGAGCTTGGGTGTTGGCATTTAAAGAAGGGGACAAGATCCATAGGGTTATTATGGAACCCAGCGATAAATTGATTGAACTAGTAAAAAAGGGATAAGGTACTTGCACTATACAGCATCCCACAGAATAAAATAGTAAAAGCCGGCAATCCTTTAGATAATATTTCCATAGTTGTTTGAAAGGGGCTTTGTTAAATGATTCGAATTATTGAATGCTGTATGTGTAAAAAGATGACTAAGGCTAACCTTGTCCTAAAGGATACAAATATATGCACTAATTGTGAGAAAAAGATCTTGAAAGCAAGTATTAACCACAAGGATTACATAAAGTATAAGGATGGCATAAAAAAAGTATTTGGTTTTAATTACGAATATAATCCATAAAATTGGATATCTATGTGCATAGATAAAGAGCATTTCGAATATATAGTATATAGGAGCGTATAGGATGAAGGGATATTTCATTACTTTTGAAGGGCCTGACGGGTCAGGAAAGACAACTCAGATAAATCTGTTAAAGGACTACTTAATAGGAGAAGGCTATGAGGTTATAATGACACGAGAGCCTGGAGGTACTGCGATAGGTGAAGCCATAAGGAACATCATTTTGGACATCAAGCATGAGGAGATGGACCCAGTAACGGAAATGCTGCTATATGCCGCATCTAGAGCCCAACATGTAAATCAGCTAATAAGGCCAGCTCTAGAAGAGGGCAAGACAGTGCTGTGCGATAGATTTGTTGACTCCAGCATAGCCTATCAGGGCGTGGGCAGAGGTCTCGGAATTGAGACCGTTGAGGAGATCAACAAAGTAGCCCTAGGGGGTATTAGTCCCAACATCACTTTCTTCTTGGATATAGATCCTGAAGTAGGATTAGAGAGAGGACAGGCTAGGGGTAATGGTGCTGACAGGCTGGAACTGGAAGCTTTAGAATTTCACAAAAAGGTATACCAGGGCTTTCGTGCCCTGTGTTCACGATATCCCCATAGATTTAAACGGATTGATGCCAATGCTGATATAAATATTATACATCGTCAGATAATTAATACAATTGAACAATTGCCGAAGTATGGAAAATAATATATAATGTATGTAGGTGCATATATTAATGGTTTAAATGCTCTGATACTGTTAAATATTAGGATAAAGGGAGGTTTATGGTATGAAATTAATCATTGCTGTAGTCCAGGATGAAGATTCTCAGAAGCTCATATCTAAGCTCATGAAAGCAGGATATGGTGTTACCAAATTGGCTACCACCGGAGGATTTTTAAGGGCAGGAAACACAACTCTTTTGATCGGTGTAGACAATGAGAAGCTAGAAAATGCTATGGGAATCATAGAGAATGTATGTAAGAGCCGCAAGCAGGTGGCTACATCTCCATCGCCAATGGCAGGGGCAACCGGTATGTACGTTCCTTATCCCGTTGAGGTAACGGTAGGCGGAGCCACAGTATTTGTGGTGGACGTTGAGGAGTTTCGCAAGATATGAAAGTACAAAAAGCTGGCAGCCGCCCCGAAAGTCATAGGGCTGGAGGGGCTAATTTTGCCAATAGCCCTATAGGTCATGCCCAGACTAAATCCTTTGATAGTTTCTTGAATGACAACCAGTATCGAAATATGAAGGAAAAATTGGAGTCATTGATGGAGCACATCAATGAGCAGGGGCAGCGGTTAGCTGATAGAGTTACACTTCAGGATCTGATGCTGTACAAGAGGATGATAGCCCAATTTCTCGACATATCTGTTAGGGGTATGTTAGAATTTAGAAAGGATGACTATTGGGACAGGAGCGGGCGTCACCACATCTATGCCCTGGTTAAAAAAGTGGATAGTAACTTGGAGGCACTGACTAAAGAGGTGCTAAGCTCGCAAAAGGATCATCTTATAATACTCAGCTATATAGACGATATTCGAGGGTTATTGATGGATATGCTACTATAATAGGATACAATAACCCACTCAAGGAGAATCAAAAATGAATAACTTTGAAATTATTGGACAATCCGCCCTAATAGACGGTCTGAGATCTGTAATGGATAGTGGCAGGATTGTTCATTCTTATATATTTACCGGTCCTAAAGGGATCGGCAAGAGAACCATCTCAAACTATTTTGCCAAGATGCTACTGTGTGACGAGGAGAATAAGCCTTGCAATGAATGCCAATCCTGTAGGCAATTTGATTCAAGTAACCATCCCGATGTCATTAGGATAAAGAGCAGTAATAATACCATTGGGATTGAACCCATAAGAGAAATGCGCTCAGATATAGGGATCAAACCCTTCCAAGGCAGGCTTAAGATATATATTATCGAACAAGGGGAGACCATGAACCATCATGCACAAAATGCTCTCCTAAAGACTTTGGAGGAGCCCCCGGAACATGCTATAATCATCATTCTTGCAGAAAACTTGGCTAGCTTGTTTCCCACTATAATATCCAGATGTCAGCAAATAAGGGTGCCACAGCTATCAACTCAGGAGATGGTAAAGCTAATCCATGAAAGAACTCAAACACCTATTGACCTGGCACAGGTATATGCCAAGCTATCGGAAGGCATTCCCGGAAAAGGTTTAGAGCTGGCTTCATCTCAAGAGCATCAGCAGATGCGTCAAGATACCCTAGATATTTTAGATAGCTTGGCGAAGGCCTCCCTAGTTGATTCCATGTCATATGTAGATTATTTCCTAGACAATAGGGACAATGCGACCAAATTACTTGATATGCTGGAGTTGTGGCTAAGGGATATACTGGTACTTAAACAAAGCAACAACGTGGATTTAATTGTAAATATCGACAAATTAGCCCATATTCAATCCTTGGCAAATAGCTTTACAACTCGGGCTATACAATGTATTATAGAAGAGATTGAGAATAGCAAAAAGATGCTAATGGCTCATGCGAACTTTCAGTTGACCATTGAGAATTTGCTTATGAAAGTACAAGGAAGTGATGAGTATGCACGAGGTGGTAGGAGTACGGTTTAAAAAAGCCGGTAAAATATATTATTTTGATCCCGATAACATAGAGCTGGAAAGAGGACAATACGCCATAGTAGAGACCTCCCGGGGAATAGAATACGGTGAAATAGTAGTTGGACCTAAAAAGATCCCTGAAGAGGATATTGTTTCTCCTCTAAAGAAAGTTATAAGAAGGGCTACCGAAGAGGACACTCGAATTGTAACTGAGAATCGACAGAAAGAAGTTGAGGCATTTAAAGTATGCGTGGAAAAGATTGAAAAGCACAATCTGCCTATGAAGCTGATAGATGTTGAATATACATTCGATAACAGCAAGGTTATCTTCTATTTCACTGCAGATGGCAGGGTGGATTTCAGAGAGCTTGTTAAAGAATTGGCAGCCATATTCAGAACTCGGATAGAACTAAGACAGATAGGAGTAAGAGATGAAGCTAAGATGCTGGGTGGTTTAGGACCCTGCGGCAGACCATTATGCTGTGGAAGTTTTTTAGGTGAATTTGAACCTGTATCCATAAAGATGGCAAAGGAACAAAACCTATCCCTTAACCCCACCAAGATCTCAGGCATATGCGGTAGGCTGATGTGCTGCTTGAAGTATGAGCAGGACTATTACGAAGCGGTTGGCAAACGAATGCCAAAGGTCAACAAGGAGATAATTACTCCCGACGGTCAAGGGGTGGTACTAAGCTGTAACGTCTTAACCGAGAAGGTGCGAGCAAAGATCATCCAGGAGGATGGGACTCCAGCTGTCGTTGAGTATGATCTCCAGGACATTGCTTATGTAAATGACCAAAATGGAGATGACTGGGATGAGGAATCTGAAGAAATAGACCAAGAGATAGCTTCCCTACTCGAAGACTGAACTGAATAAAGTTTGTTAAAAAACTTGCTTTTTTGGTAATAGGTGATAAAATAATATGGGTGTAAATAAATACACCTTATAGGGGTTAAGGTGAGGAGGTGACTTGGTATGGCTTATTTTATTAATGACGAATGCATTGCATGTGGAGCTTGTGAAGCAGAGTGTCCAACAGAAGCTATATCGTCCGGTGATGATATCTATGTAATTGATGCTGATGTATGTATTGATTG
>JAWLDD010000092.1:0-8538 GCA_041686815.1 Candidatus Atribacteria bacterium
GGCCACTGTCATCACTGCTGTACATACACATGGGCGCCATGACGATCCGGTTCTTCAGTTCCAGATTTTTTATTTTAAAAGATTCAAATGTTTTCATAAAGCTACCACTTTTTCCATTGATTATTTTTATATTATATTTTGATAATAATCTATACACATTAGCATTTTTATTAGTGCCTTTTAATGTTTTTAAATTGCAACTGGAAAATATTATGATTGTAGAGAATATTAGGTTAAAAATGAAAACAAATATATTTAATATAACATTTACAATGTTTATGTATGGTTTACTATTAGCGTTTGCGCAACAAAAACTGGTTTATCCAATAGTTATTGTGATTGTAGTAGATTTGATAACTATTTTTAGATATTTTAAGAGCATGAATTATATACCAAAGATTAAAGATTTTAGTATACTTTTTTTAAAAGATACTATTTTATTTGGCTATTTACCAATGATTACAACATTATTAGTAACATTAAACTATAGTGTTGATATTTTCTTTTTAAGGAACATTGGTAGCTCAGTAGAGCTAGGGTTATATGCTACAGCAGCAGGTATTGTTAATTATTTATGGTTAATTCCAGATACTTTTAAAGATGTTTTATTTTCGAGAGTTGCAAGATCGGATTCAAAAGGTTCGGTACTGTTATCAGTTAAATTATCTCTTATAGCAGTAACAATTGCAAGTTTAGGATTTGTCATTTTAGGTAAGTTCGCAATAAGAATATTATATGGAGTAGAATTCATTAATGCATATGTAGTTTCTATTATACTTTTTGTTGGTGCAGTAAGCATGATCTTTTTTAAAATTTTCGGGGTTGTTTTTTTGTCAGAAGGGAAGCGATGGTTTTTCTTTATTTCACTATCGATAAGCGTTTTAGCTAATGTAATACTAAATTTAATGTTGATACCTTTATATGGCATGTATGGTGCTTCTGTAGCATCAGTATTTTCTTATAGTATTTGCGGATTATCGTTTTTAATTTATTATTCGAAAAATAAAAATGTATCAATTAAGGAAGTTATTTTACTGACTAAGAATGATATTAAATACTTAAGAAAGATTATTGCAAGTTAATATTAGACTATTTGTAGGAGGAAAAAAATGAACTTATACGAAAAAATTAGAAACAGGGAAGAAAAAATTTCACTTGTAGGTCTTGGATATGTTGGTATGCCGATTGCAGTTGCATTTGCTAAAAAAGCAGATGTTATTGGGTTTGATATCAGCGAAGAGAAAGTTGAATTATATAAAAAAGGAATCGATCCAACTAAAGAGGTTGGAGATGATGTCATCAAAGAAACCACAGTAGATTTCACGGCAGATGAGAATAAACTCAAAGAAGCTAAATTTCATATCGTTGCAGTACCTACTCCGGTGAATGCTGATCATACACCTGATTTAAAACCAGTAGAATCTGCAAGTAGAACAGTTGGGAGAAATCTTACTAAAGGTTCAATTGTTGTATTTGAATCAACAGTTTATCCAGGAGTAACTGAAGAATTATGCATTCCAATTCTTGAGAAGGAATCTGGAATGAAATGTGGCGAAGATTTTAAGGTAGGTTATTCACCTGAGAGAATCAATCCTGGTGATAAAGTACATAGACTTGAAACAATCGTTAAAGTTGTATCTGGTATGGATGAAGAATCTCTTGATATTATTGCAAAAGTCTACGAGCTTGTGGTTGATGCTGGAGTACATAGAGCTGAATCTATAAAAGTGGCTGAAGCTGCAAAGGTTATTGAGAACTCACAAAGAGATATTAACATAGCATTTATGAATGAGCTTTCTATCATTTTTAATAAGATGGGAATTGATACAAAAGCAGTTCTTAAAGCTGCAGGCACGAAGTGGAACTTCCTGAACTTTTTCCCCGGACTAGTTGGTGGGCATTGTATTGGTGTAGATCCTTATTACCTCACATATAAGGCTGAACAACTAGGATACCATTCGCAAATTATTCTTTCAGGAAGAAGAATCAATGATGATATGGGTAAATACGTTGTTGAGAATTTGATTAAAAATCTCATTAAAGCAGATGTGCCAGTTAAAGATGCAAAAGTGGCAATCTTAGGATTTACTTTTAAAGAAAACTGCCCTGATACCAGAAACACTAGAGTAATTGATATTGTCAATGAGCTTAAAGAATACGGAATCAATCCGATGATTGCAGATCCGGAAGCAGATGCTGAGGAAGCGAAACATGAATATGGAATAGTATTTGATTCGCTAGAAGACATTAAAGATATGGATGCTCTTGTTGTAGCTGTTGGACATGATCAATTCTTGAAATTAACTCAAGACGATTTCAATAAAGTGTTTAAAGAAGGATCTAATGAAAGCAAAGTGCTACTTGATATTAAAGGAATTCTGGACAGAAAAGAATATGAAGCATTAGGATATAGATACTGGAGATTGTAATGAGAGGTGGCACAAGCCATGGGATATGAAAATATTAACTTTGAAAAGAATAGTGTATTTCTCATAACAGGTGGAGCTGGTTTTATTGGCTCCAACTTGTGCGAGGTTTTATTGGATAAAGGTTATAAGGTAAGATGTCTTGATGACCTTTCAAACGGGAAGCAAGCCAATGTGGACCTATTTATTGATAACCCTAATTATACATTTATTAAGGGTGACATAAGAAATCTAGATACTTGCTTGAAGGCTTGTGAAGGCGTAGATTATGTATTGAATCAAGCAGCTTGGGGCAGTGTTCCGAGAAGCATTGAGATGCCTTTACTTAAAGCCTGTAAAGCGCCATCAGAAGTTGCAGGTGAAGCATTCAATATCGCATATGGTGGAAGAGAATATTTGATTGATGTTTATAATTCACTTTGTAAAGCCCTTGGAAAAGAAATTGAGCCAATCTTTGGACCTGATAGAAAGGTGATATAAAGCACAGTAATGCTGATATCAGTAAAGCAAAAAAGATGCTAGGGTATGATCCAAGCTGGAGTTTTGAAAGAGGAATTGAGGCCGCGATTGAGTGGTATGTAAGAAGCTATAGTATTTAGGGTGGGGGTAAACTAATGTATATTATTAGATACTTGATAAGATTTTTTAAATATTCAAAGCGGGAATTAATTAATATAATTCGATTAATAGACATTGATATGAATAAAAAATTCGAAGCTCAACGATTGAAATCAAAGTCTATAAAAATGTGTCATTCATTAGAAAAGGGCTTATCCTTAAAAAATCCTCGACCTGGATTTGGTATAAGTAAGGTTGAGAGCATTTTATCGAACCTAGAATTATACAAGAGAAACAGGTATGACATGAATGACGATGCAATAGGGATAATATATGGCGTATTATCAAATTATATTGAATTTCAGGGTAGAAACAATATTGATATAACTGAGATTGTCAGTAAATTCAATGTGATTTTTGACAGAAGTAGTATAAATAATTTAAACAATCAAGGTGGCGCACTGCATATTTCAGATACTAATATTACGAATGAAGAAAAAGAATCTTTTATTAAATTGATTAATACTAGACACAGTGTTAGAGATTATACAGAGGAAAATATATCATTAGAAAAAATTAGGGAATCTGTTACACTTGCATTAAGATCGCCTTCTGCATGCAATCGCCAACCTTCTAGGGTGTACGTAATAGACAAAGAGCATAGGAAAAAACTCATCGAATTTTTAGAGGGTTCAGGAGGCTTTGAAAACGATGCAAATAAGTATTTAATCGTTACATCTGATATATCAGCTTTCGAATTACGCGAAAAAAATCAATGGCTAGTTAGTACGGGAATATTTATTGGCTATCTTTCCTTGGCTTTACATGCAAATGGTATTGGGGCATGCATTGTAGAAAGAAATCTAGAGTTTAATGCGAAGAACAAAGAATTTGCTAGGATGTTTGGGATACCAGAAGAGGAACAGATAGTATGTGCAATTTCATTAGGAAAATATCCTTCTGAGTTTAATGTGCCAGTATCAAAGAGATATAAGTTGAACCATATATTAAAAGAAATAAACTAGGCAAGTCATAGAGTTATTTCTTATATTAAATAAATGAATTAGTTTTTTAGGCAATACTAAGCTCAGGTGCCATCAGTTGTTTAAGTAAGATTATATAGGGAGGTGACAACAAATGCCAATACTTATAACCGGAGGAGCTGGCTACATAGGCAGCCATACAGTAAAATATTTTCAAAAGCAAAATGAAGAAATCATCGTTGTTGATAATATGCAAAGCGGCCATGAAGCAGCTGTTGATGTGGAGCATCTCTATAGGATTGATATTAGAGATAAAGAAGAATCGGACAAGGTGTTTAAAAGACATAACATCGAAGCAGTTATTCACTTTGCGGCAAACTCCTTAGTAGGAGAAAGCATGGAAAAGCCATACGAATATTATCATAACAATGTTTATGGGATGCTTTGCCTACTAGATGTGATGAAAGAGAACAATGTAAACAAGATTGTATTCTCATCAACTGCAGCTACATATGGTGAACCAAAGGATATCCCAATTATAGAATCTGATGAGACAAGCCCTACCAACACCTATGGTGAGACTAAATTTGCTATGGAGAAAATGATGAAGTGGTTTGACCAGGCTTATGGTATAAAGTATGTGTCGCTTGGATACTTCAATGCTGCAGGAGCTTATGAGACTGGTGCAATAGGTGAAGATCATCATCCAGAGACACACCTTATCCCTCTTATACTACAAGTGCCTCTAGGAAAACGTGATAAGATTTATATGTTTGGAGATGACTATCCGACTGAAGACGGAACATGTGTAAGAGATTATATCCATGTTATGGACCTTGCTTCAGCTCATTATAAAGCCTAGAGTATTTGAGAAAAAATAATGACAGTGATATCTTTAACCTTGGAAATGGCAATGGCTATTCAGTCAAAGAAGTTATTGAGACGACAAGAAAAGTAACTGGCCATCCAATTCCAGCAGAAGTAAAGGAAAGACGTGCAGGAGATCCAGCCACATTAATTGCTTCATCTGAAAAAGCTAAGAGTGTATTAGGTTGGAAGCCAGAGTTTGATTCGCTTGAGAAGATTATTGAAGATGCCTGGAGATGGCATAGGAGTAATCCTAATGGATATGAAAAATAGATATATTTAAAGCCCTAACACTGTTTAGGGTTATTTCAACATAGAAGGGCTATCAATACTTAACCCAAATTCTAACTCGAAGGAGGTCCAAACCAAATATGAAAGTACGCAAAGCAGTCATACCAGCAGCTGGCCTTGGAACGAGATTCTTACCAGCTACTAAGGCTATGCCAAAGGAAATGCTTCCTATAGTGGATACACCTACAATTCAATATATTATACAGGAAGCAATAGATAGTGGGATTGAAGAAATCCTTATAATAACAGGTAAAAAGAGCTATCGAAGATCATTTTGACAAAAATGTTGAATTGGAACTGGAACTTGAGAAAAAAGCCAATGAAGAATTGTTTGTTGAAAGTGATTAGAGACATTACCGATCTTGTCGATATCCACTACATAAGACAGAAAGAAGCCAAAGGATTAGGGCATGCCATCTACTGTGCAAAGACCTTTGTGGGGAACGAGCCATTTGCCGTTATGCTTGGTGATGATGTTGTATATAATGAAGATATGCCATGCCTGAAACAGATGATCGATGTTTATGATCAGTACCAGACATCAGTATTGGGTGTTCAAACTGTTAAGGATGAAGACGTGTGTAAATATGGTATCGTTGATGGTGAGAGGGTGGAAGATAGAGTCTACACCGTGAAGGGGTTAGTTGAGAAACCTGCTGTAGACGAAGCGCCATCCAATGTTGCTATATTAGGGCGTTATATCATCAATCCAGGCATCTTTGATATCTTAGCTGAAACAAAACCCGGCAAAGGTGGAGAGATTCAACTGACAGATGCTTTGAAAGAACTGGCACTAAAAGAAGATATGTACGCTTATGACTTTATCGGCAAAAGATATGATGTAGGAAACAAGCAGGGATTCCTAGAAGCAACTGTGGAGACAGCTCTTAGAAGAAGTGATTTGAAAGATGAATTCTTATCATATTTAGTGAAGGTAGTTGAGAAGGAAGTTGGATCTTTAGATGAGGTTGCTGCGGGGAGAGAATAGACATCATGATTCACTACTCCTCATACATCCCCACAACTCCCCAAGAAACTATTCATCCACATAAGTAAATTTTGGGAATCTTATATGAGGCTTAGCTCTAATAAGGGTTATATACAGGGTGAGCTCAATCTGGTTGATACACATGATCAGTTTGACATCCAGATAAGCAGTTATAGGTTGACTTCAAGATAAGCTTGATCAGTTTGACACCTGGATGTGCTGTGAAGGTAAACATCCCAGATAAGCAGTGATGGTAACTTTTCAGATCGGTAGTGATTCTGAATACTGCGGACCTTTTTGGGCCAGTGATACGGAGAGTTTGAGCCACCTCCACGGAAGCCGTGAGCCAGTCCGTTGGCACGCAGATTTGCGTAGCAACCGGGACACAAGAGGAGGATTCAGGGGCTCTGCCCCCGACGCCCCCGAGGTTTATCGCTTGGTTTTCCATAGGGATGATGCTGTTGCAGTGGCTCATGCCGAGCGTGAACGTGGCTCATTCTGACCGTGACCCTGGCTCACGGTGGACCGGAATGGTGGCTCTCCGGAGCCGCAGTATGCAATTCTGGTTGATCAGTTTAACACCCAGATAGGCAGTGAAAGAGAACGGGCATTTTTAGAAGCAGAGATGTCCGTTTTTTAAGAAGATGAGTTTACAGAATATTGTATTAATGGATGGTGGTGAATTGAAAGGAGGCGTCGTATGAAGGTGTTTCATTATACAAGCGAAATGGGGTTCCGGGGAATTGCGCTGAATCAAACCCAAGGATAGGATCAAACTTGGGGATACCTCTCTCAAAGCGTTTTCTAAAGCCCCATTCGACATTCTGCGCAATATTGATAGCTTCTCTTTCAGCGAAAGCAGCGTAAATGGTTAGGACAAAATCGGTATCGACTTCTGAAGTTTTGATGCCTTCTTTCTCAAAGATCACCACCACGCCCCATGATCGTAATTTCCTAAGTGTGTCAAGCAGATCAACAGTGTTTCTGGAGAAACGCGATATGCTCTTTGTCACTATTACATCAATCAGCCCTTTTTCGCAGCGTAACAAACGCCTAAAACCAGAGCGCCGCTTCTGAGACGTGCCAGATACGCCCCTGTCCACATAAAGCCCCAACCATTTCCCAATCTTTATGGTTTCTGCCTAGATGCAAATAATAGTCAATTTGATTTTCCAGTGAACGTAGTAAAATATCATCCTTAGTACTCACACGACAATAAGCTGCCATACGTTTTTTCTTGTCGGCTGTAGAAGAATTTGTAGAAGTGAATGACTGTGAATTAATTTTGCTCATTTAAAACTCCTCTCTTCAAAAGACAGTATAGCTCAATATTGTAGTTAGCTCATATGCTCAATATTAAATATAGCGTAATTCCACTGTGATCAAGTGTACTAACCGCATGTCTTTACAAATTCAATAGTAATGTTGCTGATGGGCCCCTCGTGTCCACCTCATGGTAGGAGAGGCTGTTGATGTTTTGCCAGGGCCTTGCAAATGTTATGTTATGCTTTGCGATTATAATGGTCTTGCATTTTGCTTTATCCTAAAGCTTTCCTTTACACTAGATGTTAAAATGTAGCTATGTGATAATTTACAAGGAGGCTGCGTAATGAACTTGTATTCATCTATTGTAGAAAAGAAGGATAAGATTTCGCTCGTTGGTCTGGGCTACGTAGGACTGCCCATAGCAGTTTCTTTCGCTAGACACACAAATGTCATTGGTTTTGACATTAGTGAGGAAAAGGTTAACCTTTACAAGCGAGGAGTTGATCCAACAAAGGAAGTTGGCGATGATGCAGTTAAGGCTACCACGGTGGAGTTTACCGCGGATGAGCGCCGATTAAGAGATGCCCGCTTCCATGTAGTTGCGGTACCAACACCAATCAATGCAGACAATACGCCGGACCTGCGCCCCCTGGAGTCCGCGACTAAGACAGTCGGGCGTAATCTTACGGTGGGTTCAATTGTCGTTTTTGAGTCAACGGTATATCCTGGGGTGACGGAAGATATATGCGTACCTCTGTTGGAAAAAGAATCTGGCCTAAGGTATGGGATTGACTTTAAGGTAGGATATTCTCCTGAGAGGATAAATCCAGGAGACAAGGTACATAGATTAGAGACAATTGTTAAAGTTGTGGCAGGTATGGATGAAGAGTCGTTGGACGTTATTGCAAAGGTATACGAGTTGGTTGTTGATGCCGGGGTTCACAGGGCGGAATCTATTAAAGTAGCCGAAGCGGCTAAGGTAATTGAAAACGCACAGCGAGACATAAACATAGCGTTTATGAATGAGTTATCGATTATCTTTAATAAGCTTGGTATAGACACCAAATCGGTGCTTGCGGCAGCAGGTACAAAATGGAACTTTCTTAATTTTGTTCCCGGTCTGGTGGGGGGGCACTGTATTGGCGTTGACCCCTATTAC
>JAWLDD010000093.1:0-8515 GCA_041686815.1 Candidatus Atribacteria bacterium
TCAAGCTTTACAGGGTCAGATTCTGGTGCATTTATTAAGGACTCTACATATTTAGTCATATCAATGTTATCTGGATTTGTGACTATATATTGTGCTACAGCTTCGGCACCAGATCTTGCTAGGTAATAAGCCTGCATCCTTTTTTCTGTTCTGCTAGCCACCAGAACATCCCTTGTGCTGTAATGCCATATTATTGTACCTAGTATAGTTAGAATTGAAACAATGATGAGGACTGTCACTAAAGCCAATCCTCTTTGATTTTTTATTATATTCAAATGACAGCCCTCCTTTTCAATGTGCTTACTAACAAACTACAATTTTAGTATATTGGGTTTAACTCTCACCTCCACCGCCATCTCCACTGCTTTGTAAGGTCCCGCCTGTTATTGTGCCATCTTCATTAATAGTATAAAACCCTCCTTCAGAAGTCTGAGGAGCTTCTTTCAAGTACTCCTTAACAACAAGTGGATGTTCATTATTAACTTCAGTATAAAATCCTGCTGTATCACTTTCTTCCATCAAGTACATTTGCATAGCTCCTTGAATAATCCTTTCATTAGCTTTGTCCGCACTTTCTTTTGCCTTCCTTTGTGAAGATGTGTACACTGGTATGGCAATAGCAACCAAAATTCCGATAATAACTACCACTACCATCAGTTCAACCAGTGTAAATCCTTTTTGATTCTTTTTTGCTTTGTGATAAAAATTAATCATAGTGTCCACCTTTCCTTTTATATTTTTTTATTTTAACTAATCGCAATTCCTAAGGTTTAGTAATGTTTAGATTTATTGCGATTAGCTATAGACTAAAACTATACCACTACCCTCAAGACTTCTTCTATGGAAGTTGTCCCATCTTTGACTCTCATTAAGCCATGCTGACGTATAGTGATCATGCCTTCCTTAATAGCTAAATCATTAATACTCCTATCAGACTCACGGTTAAGGATGAGCTTCCTCATTGGATCTGTGATAGGCAGGAGTTCATAGATGCCAATCCGCCCTAGATACCCTGTATGATTGCAATTGTAGCAGGACTTTGCGCGGTATAGCTGTATGGTTTCATCATTAGTGTCATCTAGAGGAAAATCAGGAAAGTCCTTTTCGAGTTCCTCTCTGCTAATTTCATAAGCTTCTTTACAATGTGGACACAATACTCTAACTAATCGCTGTGCGATAACACCTGTCAACGAAGAAGCAACCAAGTAAGGTTCAATACCCATATCACTCAAACGTGATATTGCTCCTGCAGCTGTATTGGTGTGGAGAGTAGATAATACCAGGTGGCCAGTTAAGGCAGATTCCACGGCTATTCTTGCTGTTTCATAGTCCCTTATCTCACCTACCATCATTATGTCCGGGTCATTGCGCAGAAAGGATCTTAGTCCTGAAGCAAAGGTCATACCTGCTTTCACGTTGACTTGGGATTGATTAATACCATCTATTCTCCTTTCGATGGGGTCCTCTATGGTAATGATGTTTTTATCTATAGAATTTAAATGCATCAATACCGCATACAAGGTTGTGCTCTTTCCACTGCCTGTAGGACCGGTAACTAGAATAAAGCCATATGGAAGATTCATGATCCTATAAAATATTTGCAACTGTTTTTGTGGAAAACCCAGCTCAGAAAGAGTTATAAGCCTTTCGTGCCGCCTTAGTATTCTCATGGTTAGCTTCTCTCCATAAGCTGTAGGAAAAGATGCAACACGAATATCAATTGTCTCTGAATCTATTAACAGTGTTATCCTTCCATCCTGAGGTACCCTTCGTTCAGCTATATCCATATTTGCCATAACTTTAATCCGGGACACAAGAGATGGATGTATGGTTCTGGGGGGATTCATGATCTCATGGAGAACACCATCTATCCTAAATCGTATCCGTGTCCTATTCTCAAAGGGCTCAATATGAACATCGCTTGCTCTTGCCTTAATAGCTTGATTAAAAATAACATTTGCCAATTGAACAGCTGGTCGGTCATTGGTTTCATCAACTACTTCAATGGCTTCACCAAAATCCTGTTGGCTTTGATCATTGGTATTTTGTATATCCAAGACATTGGTATCAGTTGAGAATACTGGATGATTTTTACTTTGGGCTATGAATGATGCCTTCCCCCACATTCCCGACTTAGCTTGCTCCAGAGCATCTTGGAGTTGAAAATCGGGTATTATGATAGGCTGTATATCGTGACCTGTCAATATATGGAGATCATCAATAGCAATAATATCGGTAGGATGCATCATGGCTACCAATAGCTTATCATTGTCAAAACCTATAGGAACGGCTTTATATCGAAGCATGTTATCATATGAAATTAGTGAGGCAGCTTTCTCGTCTATGATGTTCTCATCCAAAATCATAAAGGGAACACCATCTTTCATTGCAAGGGCTAGCATTATATCTTCGCTGGTACAATATCCCAACTCTACTAATGTTTGGCCTAACAATCCTACATTACCCTGTTTCAACATTTGTTGTTGGTATCTCAGTGCTTCCTCAAGCTGCTGAGCATTTATTATTCCTGCTTCGATCAAATAATCGCCAATATATTTCTTTTTTGCTGCATTTTGCATCTCAACACCTCACCAGTTAAATGGATAATGTATCAATCAGGTACATTTGTAGCGAAACCATAAAGCATTAGTTCACAATGAACTTTGGATGGATGGTTTTCCTCTCTATCCATGTACAACTCATCTATTCTGAATGGTCTACTACCAACCCTAAGATCATTAATAAGTCTCACTACTTGTCCGTATTCACCTCTTAATGAGATCTTTATAGGTGTCTCATTATAATCCGATTGTATAATAATATCACCGACCTCAAGATGAATAATCTGTATATTGTGGTCAGTAAAGATAGATTGAAAATAGGACAGTGCGCTAATTTGGTCATTTTTAGGTGGAATCATAAACTGCAGAGTACTAAGCCTTGTCATTAGCAGAGTTTCATTATCCTTAAGCTTATCTATAGAACGCTTTCTCATGTCAAGCAATTCCAATCTGGTTTGCTCTTCCACTAACTCCTTCTGTGTCGCAGAAAAAGCCATCCACTGATTTGCAGCCAATACTACCAATATGAGTAAAAATGCAAATGTTATGGATAAACTTATAAATCCTTTAGATCTAAAATCTATATTTGGTATCATTTAATTTCTCCTTCATATATCTTCTAGCTGAAACTGTTGTCCTTCATGCGGAAAAATCAGGATTTCAAATTCTAAAGTAGTATCATTATCAGCAGAGGATTGCCTAGTATAATTGCATTTGACATCTTGGATAATTTCTAAATCATCTAACATTTTTATATAGTATACCAAGCTCTCTTGACTATAGGCACGCCCATTAATGGTAATAATAGTTTTTGAGTCATTATAAGTTCCCTTTATAATATCTATTATTATATCGTTTGGTTTGGCTTCGCCTGTATATATGAGGATTTCAGCCCAATTAGGTGCTTTACCCATGGCTTTCTCTATTGTAGCCTTGAGATGATTTACATGATCTTGCACAGTCAACAAGTCTTTATTAGATTCAATATATGTTTCTAAAGCATATATTTGGGACTTAGTTTTCTCAAGTCTAAGATTAGAACCCATAGTATTCATAGCAAGCAACACAATAATGGCAATCATTACTGAAATCAACAACGCAGCAATTGAATAATAGGTTCTAAACCTATTTGAAACGTAGTGTTGGGATTTTATCGATGGCGGTAATAAGCTAATAGTATTCACAATATATTCACTCCAAACCGGCAAAAGCTAGACCAATGCACGTAGTATAATCGAGCAATGATTCATCGTAGGCTTGGCTCACTCTTGCAATTTTCTGCACTGGGTTTATATATTCCATAGTAATACCTAAATTTTTATGTAATTCTACATCCAAATCCTTTATACGACTACCACAGCCGCTTAAAATAATCTTGTTTATTTCCATTGTATCTTCTTGAGATTGAAAGTATTGGATGGAGGATCTAATCTCGTTATAGAGAATTTGAGTCCATGTTGAAAGCACTATCTCCATCAATTCCATCTTAAAGGAAGAACTGGATGGAATTAAGCCTGTCGATTGGGTAAAGTTTACCCTTAGCATTCTCACCAATTTTGCATGGCCATCAACACAGATCACTAGGTTGCCCATAGTGTTGGATATGTCCACTAATACTACAACCCCTTCAATTTCCTCCTTATCCATAGAGTTTAACAGAGATAGCGAAGAGACAGTTATATCTTTGATTTTTAGACCCTGATCATTGAAGCAGTCATAAAACTCTTGAATCATGGATAAACGAGCGGCAGCTAGTAAAATCTCAACGTTTTTTACACCTTCTACTTCTCTTCTGCCAACTATCATATAATCAAGCACCGAGTTCTCCAGGGATATAGGCATATATTCCTGGGCATGATTGGATATCAAAGGATCTAGTTTATCTTTAGGCAAATCGGGGAGCTGAATTCTTCTAATCATTACATCTTGGTTGGATATTCCTATAACTATATTTTTTTTTCTAAAGCCATTATTGTCCCACAATTCCTTAATACAGTTACTTACTTCAATGCTATTGACAATAAATCCATCCTCAACCGCATTGGGTGGCAAAGGGATTCTATCGTATTTCGATAGGTTAACCCTTCCATCTATCTTCTTACATAGTTCAACTACACGAATCTCCTGATCATCGATTTCAACGCCAATAGCTCTTTTATTCAATAAACTCATATATATCCTTTCTACCGCTTTTAAACTGAATATAATTATACCCCTCACTCATAGACCGGTTTGAGTGATTACAGTGAAAATAGGTAAGTATAGAGAAACTAACATTCCTCCAACCAGTATACCAACAAAGATAAGAAGAATAGGCTCAATCATTGAAGTAATACTTTTGCTGGTAGTAGCTACTTCATCATCATAAAATTCAGCAATTTTAATGAGTAAAGAGGGCAAAGAGCCTGTCTCTTCTCCAACCATAATCAAATGGGAAACCAATGGAGGAAATATACTCTTTTGTTCAAAAGCCGCGCCAATACCTTTACCTTCTTGTATTAGATCTATAGAATCTTGTATAGCCTGTTCGATCAATTTGCTACCTGTGGCTTTACCAGATGATTCCAAGGCTTGTATAACAGGTATACCATTTGCGAATAATGTAGAAAAAGTCCGAGCAAAACGAGCAATTGCAGTTTTATGAAGCAATGGTCCAAATGCAGGTATCTTAAAGCGCAACTTGTCTATAGCCGTAGATCCCTTTTCTGTCCTTGAATAAATAACTATAGCTCCTATGATAGATAAAGACGCAAATAACCAAATATACCAATAATTGCGGATAGATTCAGACAAAGATATTATCAACTGAGAAGCTAATGGTATATCAATATTTTCAGGAAAAAAGCCTTCAAATATGGGTACTAGAAAGATAAGCATTGCCAGTAACATCAGAATAGAAAAACAAGCTACACTTATCGGGTATATGGTAGCTGACCTAATGTTTTCCTTTAAGGTTTTTTCTTTCTGCATATGGTCTGATAGTCTTTCCAGTGTCTCACCCAAGGTACCTCCGACTTCACCCGCCCTGATCATACCCAAATACATATCGTTGAAGATGGATGGATATTCACTGAATGCATCAGAAACACTGATTCCGCTTTCTACGTTTGCTGCAATGGTCTCCAACGCTTGTTTAAAGGTAGGGTTAATGGTTTGTTCGCTTAAAGTGTATAAAGCCCTGGTAATGGGGATACCCGCATTTAGCATTGCTGAAAGTTGTCGACTGAAGATGGTTTTATCACCGGTAGTGACTTTCTTGTCTCGGGGAAATAATGTAGTAAAACCTTTAGCCTTGCTACTCTTTTTAATCTGAATTATAAAATACCCTTCTTCCTTCAATTTTTGCATAGCTTGGGCATCGTGTTCGGCATCTATACGACCTCTTAATATATTGCCAGTTTTGTCTACAACTTCATAACTGAAGATCTCCACTACCATTCTCCTTACATTGTTATACTCGGCCTTGGTGAATCACTTCTACTTATTTCTCTTATAAATGGAAAGCAACCGCTCCATTTCTTTCTTATCTATGCAATAAGCCAAAGTACTCTCCATAGATATCTTCCCAGCCATGTATAGCTTGGCTAATGATTGATCCATAGTCTGCATGCCCTGGGCATTTCCAGTTTGGATAACGCTATAGAGCTGATGTTCCTTCCCTTCCCTTATCATGTTTCGTACCGCAGGAGTACTTATCATATACTCAGCAGCCAGTACTCTACCGTGAGTATCGATCCTTGGGATAAGCTGTTGAGATATAATTCCTTGTAAAGAATTGGCCAGCTGTTGCCTTATATATGCCCTATTGTCATTGTTAAACACATCCACAATGCGGTTAATTGATAAAGGCGCGTTTTGGGTGTGCAATGTTGATAACACCAGATGACCTGTCTCCGCTGCTGTTAAAGCGATAGCTATACTGTCTAAATCTCGCATTTCGCCAATCAATATTACATCCGGATCATGACGTAAAGCATGTCGCAGTGCTGATGAAAAGGAATGAGTATCACTGCCCACTTCCCTTTGCGAAATAATGGATTTACCATGTCTGTGAAGAAACTCTATAGGGTCTTCCAAGGTTAATATGTTGAGACTCCTATGGGAGCTTATATAGTTCAACATTGCGGCTAAAGTAGTTGATTTTCCGCTGCCTGTGGGACCTGTTACTAAGACTAAGCCTTGGGACAAAGAACATAGATCTTTTACCCCTTTAGGCAGACCTAGAGAATTTATATCAGGTATGTCAAAGGGTACTACCCTAAACGCAGCTCCCAAGGTTCCCCGCTGATATAGTATGTTCCCTCGAAACCTGGAAACTCCAGGTACAGAATAGGCAAAATCCAGTTCCAATTCCTGCTCTAAAGTCTTCTTTTGTTGATCGCTTAGAATTGAATACAGTAGGCTTTTTATGGCATTAGGTGAAATTATGGGCATGTCTAGTCTTATCAGTTTTCCATCAACTCTAATGTGTGGAGGAACACCTGATATAAGATGTAGATCCGAAGCATTCCGTTGTACGGTCATTCTAAAAAGCGAATCCATATCTATAGGATATTCATCAATGCCCTTTGATGCCATTTCGCGACTGTTATCCAATTCATGACCTCCTTTTAAATAATAAGTTCTGGTTTCAAATCTTGATACATCATGGTGAATCTATAAGGTTAATCATCTCTCTTACTTTGCGGATAACTTCAGGGGTTGATCTAATCAATAATACCCTGTATTCTTCTCCACTTTCAGTCCACAAATTATCAGAAACATCTATTATGCTTCTATCATCCTCTAGTTCATCCATCAATCTGATTAAAAGTTCCCTTCTCGCTTCCAAAATATTATAGGCATAAGGGCCTGTAGCTGAATCAACGGGTATCATCATAGTGCTAGCATTGTCCCCTAACCCTCTTAGATCTAAACCTTCTAAAGCTGCAATAACTTTATTTTTCTCTTCCTTAGGGGAAAGTACTAGAATATCTTGTCCAAGGTCAGGATAGCTAAAAGTTACTGTCTTTACATCATCAAAGCCAAACAGTTCCAACCTTTCCGCTGCATTTTGAGCAGTTATATTCCTAAGCTTGAACAGGAACATGGTAGACTCATCTAAAGAAACTTCAGCAACGTCCAAAGCAGATATAATAGAAGATGCATTGTCAACATCAGCTTGCGTACCTTGTAACCATAGTGTATTCATTATTCCAGGTATCGTGATAATCTGAACTGGTAAATCCAGCTGTTCAAAAACAGGTGCAAGCTTCTCAGTTGTAATGTTATTCAGCTTTAAACTTGTAAGTCTTGATGAAGAGGCAGCATTTTCTCGTTTGTCCAATGCAGCAATAATCTGTTTTATCTCCAATAGTTGTTTATTAGATGCCTTTACCCATATTGCTTTAGGATTCGTATCTAATGTAACTATTTGCGATAGTGCATCTATAGAACTCAAAGCCTCAACTAATTGACGACTGGTTATATAGTTTAGCTTAATTTCAGTAAGTGAAAGAGAACTAGCAGCATTCTCTTTTCTATCCAATACTATAATAAGCTCTTTAACTTTAGCTAAGGATGTTGGGGTTCCCTGTACCCAAATGGTCAGAGGATTTTCATTTATGGTAATACTCTGTATTGGAATTCCTAACTTCTTGATTTGATTTTCGATATCAATAGCTGGAATATACTTCAGATCAAAACGAGTAAGCATCATCCGGTTAAAAAAATTCTTTTGGAGCTGTTCTGCCCTGCCTATAATTAACAGATTATCATCCTTTATGTAATTTAGTCCCAAGCTTTGAAGTAATAATTCTAAAGCTTTATATGGCTCTACACCTCTAACTTCGAAATTAACGCGTACTGGTTCCTCAAGGAATATGGCATGAGTATCCAAATAATAAGCTATGGCAGATACTACATCCCTAATATCTGCGTTTCGAACATCCAAGAAAATTAAATTTGAATAACTA
>JAWLDD010000094.1:0-8477 GCA_041686815.1 Candidatus Atribacteria bacterium
GCGTTCCTTTCTTTGATAGAGCAATAATGCCTGTCTTTGTAGCAATTGGGAATCTCTTCGCTCGATTAGCACCTAGTAGGATAGCAAGAAGTATCGAGGAGAAAATGTGGTTGGCAGGATATACCGATAAGAACAGGATAAACAAGTTCTTTACCATTCAAAGTATTTGGCTGATCGCACTACCATCCATAGTTGCCATGCTTTCGTATCTAATGGAAGTTCCGGGGAATAGAATATTGCTTCTAACCATATTGACTGCTATCTTCGCTATTTTTTTTCCTAGTGTCAGGATAAATAGTAGAATCATATCTCGCAAGGAGAGGATAAAGAGAGACTTACCCAATGCCATAGATCTATTGGTAGTTAGCGTAGAAGCTGGTCTTGCATTCGACATGGCGGTAGAAAAAGTAACGGAAAAGATGTCCGGACCTCTTGCTCAAGAATTCGGCTATACCTTAAACGAGATCAGGATGGGCAAACCAAGGGCGGCTGCTTTTCGGGAACTGGGAATACGCACCAAGGTAGATGAGTTGGCGTCCTTTACAGGAGCTATAATTCAGGCCGATCAAATGGGTGTGAGTATAGGCAATGTATTGAGAATACAGTCAGATTCAATTCGTGTAAGAAGGCGTCAATTTATAGAAGAGTTGTCTATGAAAGCACCTGTGAAGATGCTGTTTCCATTGGTATTCTTTATATTACCCTCTATATTCGTTGTTATTTTAGGGCCTGCTGTAATCAATCTTATCAAAATTTTTGCTGGACTGGGATAGAGGATAGGTGAGTTCTATATGAGGGCAAATATAGTTAAAAAGATTGTGGCCAATGTTTTAGCCCTTTTAACATTCTTTGTTTTTATATCAGTCGATGCTATAGCGGATGAATCCCGAGGTATTGATGTATTGATTGTAATGGACAACTCTGGCAGCATGGTAAAAAACGACAGAAGCAACTTAAGATTTCAGGTTGTAAAGAATTTCATTCATTGGCTCAACTTAGGCGATAGCATAGGAGTAATGACCTTTGATACGGAAACTCAAATGCAATTGCCAATTACAGAGATAAAGAACCAGGACGATAGAAGATTTTTAGTTGAGCAAATTGTACCGTCACTTACCAATAAGGACACTGATGTATATGCTGCGCTATTGGCAGCATTTAAAGAGATGAAGAGCAATGTATTATCTAATAATATCAAGTTTTTTATACTTGTTACTGATGGTGTTATTGATCCAAGTCCGGAATTTAGAGTTAACGACGAGGTTAGAGATAAGTACTATGAAGAGCTTGACCTGCTAATAAAGGAATACGAGGATAATATCTGGCCTATATTTGTTGTCTTTTTAAATCCCAAAGGAATAGAAGACGATTATCTAAAAGGGATTGCCCAAAGAACAGGCGGGAGTTTTTATAATCTAGAAAATGCCAATCAATTTGATGATATATTTAGCCAAATTTTAGATAGAATAGGTACCATAAAAGGTGATATAGAGAAGGTCATTGAAGATAAGGAATTGGAGAAAGCAAGGCATCTACCTGAGATAAAAGTTGATGTAATGTCTTCCAATATAGAAGGAAAATATTATTATAATGAAAAGGTGAATATCGAAGCTCAAATACTAGGTAATAATAGAAAGTTAATCGAAGACCATTCCACTATAATAGATTCCTTTATTGTGGAAATATTGGATCCGAACAAAAATATTCATGTTGAGGAGTTAAATGACCAAGGAGATTTGGGCGATGTTAAAAAAGGTGATGGGATATATTCCATATCTTTTATTCCTGAAGAAATAGGTAGATATGAATTCTATTTTAAGGTAATAGGCAAATATAATGGGTTACCTTTTGTTTCTGAAGGCTATTCTGATATTGAAATCCTTTCACCTATTATAATTAATATTGCATTTGATGAAAAGAATACAGGTATATTGGAAGTAATGCAGGGGAAAAAGCTGGATGTATACTTAAATTTTGAGGCCAACCTAGATTCCAAGCAAATCATTGAGTTTACATCATCCCCTAAGTCAGAAATTTCCATAAAGCCTATTAGGGTAGCTGTACTTCCGGGCTATACCCAAAATGGGATACTAAGACTTCCTATTCCCCGGGATATACCTGCAGGTGAACACAAGATACTTTTATCGGTAAATACCTTTGGGCAAGGGGTAAAGGTTGAACCCGGTGAGATAGCCCTGAAAATTAGGGTTATACCATATGAATTTTTAGTAAGTAATGCATTAGCTATATATGCCATGTTGATAGCTGCATTAATTGGGTTTTTATTGGTCGGATTTTTAATCTTACTTAAGCACAGAGAGAGAATCATGGTTAAAAAAGAAACAGCTGGGGATATTGGAAGGGATGTTCTAGAAAAATTTCGTATAGAAGATCACATAGAACATTAGATCAAATAAAAAAGAGTGAGCACTAGAGTCTTGTCTATATGCTCACCTTTTCACTACATCTTAACTTAATAGCTTTCTTTAGAAGGGATTAATTCTTCTAATGATTTCTTCAATTTCGTTGGTAAATCCTGATAAGGGTTTACCTTTTTCTATATCAGAAGCCATAGTCTTAATTCTGCTGAGAAGATCAGGGTCTGCAGTTACTACAACTTCATCTATTGAAGGTTCTATCTTTTTAACTCTCTTTTCTACTGATTTCTTTATGGCATCAGTAACTTTTCCCTTATATTGCTCGTCAAATTGCAGTCCTACCAAAGCAGTATTCCCAGTAACTACACAACTAGCTGACTCAATGTTTTTCTCCTTAGCAATCTCATTGGCAATTTCCTTTGCTCTACCGCCAGCATTATTGGTAGTTGAACGGCGAACCGTGTCTGGAGTTGTTGTAGTTCCCGGCGTAGTAGTTCCAGGTGTAGGAGTCATTGTTCCGGGTCTGGTCGGAGTTGTACGTGGTGCTACCCTAGTAGGAGCAGGTACAGTCCGAGTGGTCCCAGGTGTAGGGGTGGTTGGAGGTGTCACCCTAGTTGGTCTTGGTACCGTTCTAGTTTGACCAGGCTCAGGAGTGGTATCCCTCCTAGTAGTTGTACAGCCGACCAGTGTAATAGCCCCAATTAATAAAATAACACCTAAAAATAGCCATATTCTGTTTTTCAAATCGCGCTGCCTCCTTTATTATTAAATAACTCAAAAGTTAAGGTAGATTAGCCCTTTATAAATAAGGCTAAGCATTATATCCATATACTTAAATTCATATAAGTATATATTTTTAGGATGTAATGCGTTTATAGTTTCTACATCTTTTTTAAATATTATTTGATGTAAAAAATACATAACAGTCTACAGAAGCCTAACTTTGGAGTTAGATGTAAGATAATTGGCAAGTATATCTTTTACGAAAAAATTTTTGTATATATATGTAGTTTGAGCAAAAATTATAAATCAATGCTAGTGTATTTGTTTTGAAAAGATCTGTGAGTTTTTTGAAATTATATAATAATAACTCTTTATATGTTATAATATATTCAAGTTATCAAATGTCTAGAGGGTTCGAAATCACCTGTCATTCCTATGAAAGGGAAGAATATTGACGGATCCTATGATATAAGAAACTTATATGGGAGGAAAGCCTGTGAAAGACATTACTGATTCCTTAGAAACTAATCCTATTATTGGAGCATTACCCCATATGGTTTTGCCTGATGAGTCGGAACGAAGTAAGATTGAAGTGTTTTTCTTATTATCAGGAAATATAATGGAGATACAAAATAGAGTTGCTTTATTAAAAGATTTAGGCAAGAAAGTTTTCATCCATGCGGATCTAATTGATGGATTAGCAAAGGACACTACAGCCATCGATTATATACATAAACATATAAAGCCTGATGGTATCCTATCAACCCGAAGTCAGCAATTACGGTATGGAAAAGAAATTGGACTATTAACGGTTCAGCGGATTTTCATGATTGATTCTTTATCCTTTGAAAGCGGAATAAAAATGATAGAGAACTATAAACCGGATTTTGTAGAAGTAATGCCTGGTATCATACCAAGTGCTATATCAGAACTTAAAGAAAAAATTTCACCACCTATTATTGCAGGTGGGATGATTAAAAAAAAGAGCGATGTTATTCAAGCCTTAAAAGCAGGTGCTATAGCCGTGTCAACAAGTAAGCGGGAATTGTGGGACCTGGACTGAATAACTAATTATTATGTAAATTAAAGGGGGAAAGGTACATAATGGGCAGTAAATATGTTGTTGCACTGGATCAGGGGACAACCAGCTGCAGAACCATAATCTTTGACAGGTTTGGAAATATGGTAGGACAAAAATCTCAGGAGTTTAGACAGATATATCCTGAACCAGGATGGGTAGAGCATGATGCCCAAGAGATATGGGAATGCCAGCTGTTCACGTTGAAAGAGGCTTTGCGTAGCAACGGTATCGCTCCATCTGACATAGCAAGTATAGGAATAACCAATCAGAGGGAGACCATCGTTGTGTGGAATCGGCATACCGGTAAGCCCATCTACAATGCCATTGTATGGCAATGCAGAAGAACTGCTAATATCTGTGATGAACTTAAGCATAAGGGGATGATCGATACCATATACAAAAAGACAGGCTTAGTAATTGACGCCTACTTTTCAGCTACTAAATTATACTGGATATTGAATCAGGTGCCCGGAGCTAGAGCCATGGCAGAGGAAGGTGATTTATTAGCAGGAACTATTGACACTTGGCTAATATGGAATCTTACTGGAGGAAAGGTTCATGCTACCGATTATACCAATGCTTCTAGAACAATGCTTTTCAATATAGATGAGCTATGCTGGGACGAGGATCTTATAGAGATTTTGGAAATACCTTACAGCATGTTGCCCGAGGTAAAGGATAGCAGTGGATATTTCGGAAGTATTGATAAAGCTTTATTAGGCCATGAGATACCCATAACCGGCGTAGCTGGCGATCAGCATGCTGCACTATTTGGTCAAGCATGTTTTAACAAAGGAATGGTTAAGAATACCTATGGTACGGGTTGTTTCATCTTGATGAATACTGGAGAAGAACGAAAAATATCCGAAAACAACCTTTTGACCACCATAGCATGGTGTATTGATGGCAAGGTAGAGTATGCCTTAGAAGGCAGCGTTTTCTCCGCTGGAGCATCAGTACAATGGCTCAGGGATGAAATGGAGATAGTTAAAAGCGCTACCGAAACTGAAGAAATAGCTATGTCCGTCAGCGATACCAATGGTGTCTATGTTGTACCAGCCTTTGTAGGGCTAGGCGCACCGTACTGGGATCCTTACGCTAGAGGAGCTATCTTAGGCCTTACTCGAGGAGCTAATCGCAAACATCTTGTAAGAGCGGTTTTGGAATCCATTGCGTATCAATCCATGGATGTGTTGGAGATAATGGAGAAGGATTCGGGGATTGCGATCCCAGAGCTAAGGGTAGATGGCGGCGCTTCAGCTAATAATTTTCTAATGCAATTTCAAGCAGACATTTTAGGCGTTCCTGTAATTAGACCAGAGAATACCGAGACCACTGCTCGTGGTGCAGCTTTCTTGGCTGGGCTGGAAGTAGGTGTTTGGGGAAGTAAAAAGGATATAGAGCAGATCTGGAAACAGGATCGTAAATTCATCCCTAAAATGGATAAAGATATCAGAGATGAAAAATACAGGCTATGGAAGAAAGCTGTTTCTAGATCAGAGAGCTGGATAGAGGCATAGTATTATTTAATCTCTTCAATACCTTTGATCAATATATCACCCTTCATCTTAATTAGGTGGATATTTTGTTGTCCAACGGATCGGGAGAAGCTATCGATAGCAGCATCGATTTTCTGGTTGGTATCCCGATCCGGTTTTTCCATACGGGATTTAGCGGTTTCCCAAGCCTGCCTTAAAGAATCTATTGATTCTTTGTTCTCCGACCAGCGATAATTTTCACTATCAATTATTATCTTTCGGACATAATACTTCATGTCCTTTACATTTGGTGGAGCCTGATGTTTGTAGAGATCATAGAATCTTGGATAAAATTTATATAAGTCATTGACAGCGTCAAGCAAGGAAGCTTCTTGCTGCTCCATTATTTTAGTAGTTAACAAATCCAATTGGTTTTCAAAGTTTTTTATGAGATCATTGGAGGCACCATCTTTTGTAGCAACATTAACATAGCTATTCCACGAACTTTGAAGTTTTTCCACATGCTCTTCCATCTTCTTCCAATCTATGGTTGCGGATTTAGTCTGTTTATCCTCTGGTTTTTCTTCTTTTTTCTGGCTTTGCTCTTCGTCCTTTTGTTCATCTTCTTGAGGTTTCTTCTGATCTTTGGATTGTTCCTCTTCCTTAGGTTTATCCTCTTGCTGCTTTTGTTCTTGATTATTTCCCTGTTGTCCTTCTTTCTTTGGTTCCTCCTGCTTTAGTTGGACAGCTTCGATTTGTTTGTCCTTTACCTCCTGAATATCCTTGATTATAGTTTCTGTAGTATCTTCTAAGGATGTTAACGTTTTGGGAGGAGACTTCTTCGTATCTTGAGTTTGTTTTGACTGATTCTCATCAGATCTTTTAAAAATATTAGAACAACCTGAATTTATAATAAGCAGTATAGCTGCAAATATAAGGATATAGATTACTTTTTTCTTACAAAACATCATCATATCATGCACCTCAAAAAATAGTATTATCTATAAAATAGTATTTCACCTCAAAGCTATATAAATACTTTTATTTAGCATTGGATTTTAGGTGTAGTACACGATATGATGGTATAATCGCAATGTAATTATTTGTTATTTGATTTACTCCTAAGTATTGCCTTTGATATAGGCAAATAGATGACAATACCCACAGCAGCCTGAACAAAATTTATTAATAGGTTAGGCAGATTTGCTATGGCATTTACGCCTAAAAAACCTACCTCATACAAATAATAAGATATAGCCATCCAAGTACCAGCTAAAGCTAAACCGCAGATTGTCTTTGATGAGGAATTATTACGGGGATAATAGAGGAAATGTCCTGCTATTGCTCCCATAATACCTTTAATTATTAGAGTAGCCATCATGTATTGAGGTGAGCCTAGATAAATATCTGCGAAAAAGGACCCGACGCCGCTGACAAGAGCAGCATGTGGAGCACCCAATAATAAAGCTGAAAGAAATATAACGCTATCTCCAGCATGAAAATATGCTTCTTTGACTATTGCAAATGGAACTTTAATCATGGTGAAACTAGTTACAACAAAAACCAGTGCAGCTAGAATACCTGACAGGACTAACCCATGGGTATTTAACTTTCTCATCAGCAATTCCCCTTACAATCGAATTTATAACTATTATATGGTATGTTTGTTTAGTGGGCAAGTTTAAAATGACTCCCAACCATGTGTAGCGTAATGGATTTGTTATAATAATTTAATAACATTGTTTAATAATAGTACTAACTTTATGGTAGTATAATAAAAGATATGTCATATTTTACTAATATACCAAAGGTTATAGAAATGGAGGTATATATGTCTGTACAAGGAACTATTAACGTTGAAATTAGTGGTAGGGTGTTTGAAGTAGAAAAGGGATTAACCTTAGAGCAGTTAATTGATATCTACGATTTAAAGAAAGACATTCAAATTGTTGCAGCCAAGGTTGATAATAAAATCCAAGAGCTAACCTATAAGTTAAATAGTGATTGCAAGGTGGAGTTTGTAGACCTATCATCCAAAGACGGGGTAAGAATATACGTTAGAGGTTTGACCTTTATCTTCATTAGAGCTTGTAAGGAGTTATTCCCGGAATGTAGTGTTTCTATTGAGCATTCAATGAGCAAAGGACTTTACTGTGAGGTTTGTTGCGATTCTAGCTTAACACCTAGCAAGGTAAAGAGAATCGAGAAGCGTATGAAGGAAATAGTGGATCTGGATGAGCCTTTTGAAAGATATGAGGTATCTATTGATCAGGCTAAGGCCATCTTTAAGGATATGGGTTTCTATGACAAGTTGGAAATTCTTGAGTATCGTCCTGAGGATACCGTTCACCTATATCGTTGCGGTTGGATGACGGATTACCTCTATGGGTATATGGTTCCCAACACCGGATACCTGAGAAATTTCGAGCTAATGTTTTATCTGCCGGGAGTAATCATTAGATACCCAACTGCAGAAAATAGAGGGCAGATACCTGAGTTTCAAGATAGCCCAAACCTTTATAAAGTATTTAGGGATGCAGAGAAATGGTGTAAGAGTATACATGTAGAGAATGTAGCCCAATTGAATAAGAAGATTCAAGAAGGTTTAAGCGGCGATTTGATAAGGATATGTGAAGCCCATCAGGAAAACCAAATTGCAAAAATAGCTGATGAGATCAAGACCCATGCCGATAGGGTCAAGCTTATTTTGATAGCTGGCCCTTCATCATCTGGTAAAACCACCTTTGCCCAGAGGCTTAGAGTTCAACTTATGGTCAATGGATTTAATCCTATCCCTATATCCATGGATGATTACTT
>JAWLDD010000095.1:0-8464 GCA_041686815.1 Candidatus Atribacteria bacterium
TACCTCTAGTTTAAATTCATTAGCTAATCTTACGATAATATCCTTAACAGGGCAGGCATCAGCATCAACTAATATCCTAATATTATGCAATATCAAATCCTCCAAAACAATATATGGCTTACACTACTAATTATACATATATATGCTGTTGTGTACAAATAAAAAATGATGAGTCCCAAATTATAAAGAAGGATTTAAAGAAATAATTCCGAATATTAATAATTAGTACGAAGTTATACCTATATGTCTATAATAGCTGCCAATCTTGTATATTATTCCCCTGAGGATTCGTATCCACGCATAGTACAACAACATAATCATTTTCTATGGTTTCGTAAAACTTAATACGAAGGAGTGTATGGAAGTGAGACAAGGAGTAGCAGTAGCTGGTAACCTAACTGTAGATTATATAAAGACCATGGATAGCTATCCCAAGGAAGGTAATCTTTCAACCATCCTTTCACTTGATAAGTCAGTGGGTGGTGCCCCAGCAAATGTTACCATTGATTTGTCAAAAATTGATAGCTCTATTCCTCTCCAAGTCATAGGAGTCACAGGTGATGATGAGGATGGGGAATATGTGATAAATATTCTTAATCGAAATGGAATTGATACTAGCCAAATAACAAAGGACTCCACTATTGGCACTTCTTTCACCGATGTAATATCTGCTGAATCTACAGGAAATCGTACGTTTTTTCATTATAGAGGAGCAAATCAGATTTTTAGTGTTGAGCATTTTGATTTTAGTAAAATAAAGGCTAGAATTCTCCATATTGGCTATGCATTGCTATTGGATGCATTGGATGCAGAGGATAATGAGTATAGGACTGTAATGGCTAGAGTTCTATCCATGGCACAGCGTCATGGTATAAAGACTTCTTTGGACGTGGTAAGTGAAAATAGCGATAGATTTTCGAGAATTATACCCCATAGTTTAAAATACTGCAATTATTTTATTGTAAATGAATTTGAAGCATCGTTGACTACTGGAATTCCTGATAGAGATAACAATGGACAGCTTATAATTGAAAATATGGAGAGAATTTGCAAGAAATTATTATCTATGGGAGTAAAAGACTTGGTAGTAATCCATGCCCCTGAAGGTGGTTTTGCTATGGAATCGGATGGTAGTTATTATATTCAGCCATCCCTTAAATTGCCTGAGGGTTATATCAAAGGAGCTGTAGGGGCTGGTGACGCCTTTTGTGCAGGGATACTATATAGCGTTTATAATGGTTGGGATACAAGAAGGGCATTAAAGATAGCAGTAAGCTCAGCAGCCTGCTGTTTATCACATGTAAATGCCACTGATGGTATGAAAGATATCTCAACTCTAAATGAGATATATAGGACAATGGAGAAAAGAGACTTAAGTTTTGAAAGGGGTTGATAATGTGAAACGATCTGAAATAAATGCTGTTATTAGAGAAGCTAGAGTAGCTTTTGAGAAGCATTGTTGGATACTACCGCCCAATCCTGTATGGGATGTCACAGACTTTGGTCTTGGAGATTTTCGTACGTTTGGTCTTACTTTAGTAAACTTAGCTGAACAGCCAGAATACTGTGAGAAGCTAATGTATGTAAGAAAGGGTCAAATAACACCTACCCATTATCATGCCAAAAAGAAAGAAGATATTATTTGTAGGTGGGGAGTACTAGCAGTAGAAATAACCTCTGATCAAGACGTTTTAAATTTACAGGTTAATGGAGTGGAAAGGGGAATATCCGCTGGCAAACCTATATTATTGTCAGCTGGAGAGAGAATTACCATGGAAAGAGGCATAAGGCATTCTTTCTGGGCAGAGTCGGAGTACGCAATTCTAGGTGAGGTTTCCACAGCTAATGATGATGAAAAGGATAATTTTTTCGACAACCCAGGCATTGGCAGGTTCAGTAAGATAATCGAGGATGAACCTGCACTGGTAAAATTAGTAAACGAAAAATAAGGAGGAGAATAACCATATGGGCATAATGGCGGATAAAATATTAGGTATGTATAATAGTGACAGTGCATCGAGTTATTGGGCTCAGAGAATCCTAGCCCAGCTAGCCTATGGTTCCAAACTATCAGCTATTAAAGATGGAAAATATGATGCCATAATTAATGACGCAATACAGTATGTATATTACAAGTTCCATGAAGATGGAGTTATAAGCAAAGGGATAGCAACTAAAGCAGAAGAGATGATCTTAGAGCTTAAGGATGATGCTAAATATTTGAATATGATATGCTGTGCCCATGCACATATCGATATGAACTGGATGTGGCGCTATGATGAGACGGTAGCCATAACATTGGATACTTTTCGAACCGTGCTGAACTTAATGGATGAATATCCTGATTTTACTTTCTCCCAATCTCAGGCTTCCGTATATAGAATTATTGAACAGTACGATCCAGCCATGCTAGAAGAAATAAAGCAAAGGGTTAAGGAAGGAAGATGGGAAGTTACGGCTTCCACTTGGGTAGAAACCGATAAAAATATGCCAAGTGGGGAAAGTTTAGCCAGGCATATCCTATATACCAAAAGATATCTGTCGAATCTTTTAGACTTGGATCCCAACTCATTAAAGATTGATTTTGAGCCTGATACATTCGGACATAATATGAACGTTCCTGAGATATGTTCAAAGGGTGGAATTAAGTACTATTACCATTGTAGGGGAGATGAAGGCGAGAATATATATAGGTGGATAGCACCGTCAGGGGAATCTATATTAGTGTATAGGGAATTAACTTGGTATAATGCTGATATTAATCCCAGAATGGCACTATACGTTCCGGAGTTTTGTACTAAATATGGCATAGATACTATGTTAAAGGTATATGGTATAGGTGATCATGGTGGTGGGCCTACTAGACGGGATATAGAGCGTATAATTGATATGAATACCTGGCCTGTATTTCCCAATATCAGATTTGGTAGGTACGATGAATATTTTAGCTTGATTGAAGAGCAAGCTGAAAACATTCCCTTATTGGAATGCGATGAGCAAAACTTTGTATTTACTGGCTGTTATACATCTCAAAGCAGAATAAAGATGGCAAATAGAATAGCAGAAGCCACCTTAAATGAATCTGAGGCTTTTAATGCAATATCTCATCTATTGGATACCTATGATTATTCTACAGAGCAATTCGCCAAAGCATGGGAGAAGGTTTTATTCAACCATTTCCATGATATACTCCCAGGGTCTTGTGTAATAGGTAGTAGGGAACATGCCCTAGGTCTATTCCAAGAGACTATGGCAATAGCAAATACACGCAGAAGCTATGCTTTAAGAAGTATTGCATCTAAGATAAACACTGCCCCACTAGTACCTGAAAACCAAGATATTAGAGAAACAGTATCAGAAGGTGCGGGTGTGGGGTTTGGTATAGAAGGGTTTAGGATTAGCCAATCTGAGAGGGGACTAGGGAAAACTAGGATCTTCACTTTTTTCAATCCTTCTCCTTATAAAAGAGAAGCGGTTAGTGAGGTTACAGTTTGGGATTGGAATTATGATATTGATAGACTCATATTTAAGGATGTAGATGGCAATGTGGTGGAGCATCAGCTATTAGATCATGGGTTTAATCATTATTGGGGTCATCAATACCTAAGGGTCTTGATTAAAGCTCGTGTTCCGGGATTAGGATATAACACCTATGTGATGACTGAAAAGGAGGTATCCCATATTAAGCTTTCTATGCCTTTAGATCCAAGAGTAGAAAGAGTTGATGATTTTATTCTGGAGAACGATTATATCAAAGTTGAATTTGACTCCAAAAGTGGGGCTATAGTATCCATGATAGACAAGAAATCGGGAGAAGAGTTGGTGTCTCCGGATAGGCCTGCAGGTATATTTAGATTCATACTTGAGGATGAATCCAATGGAATGACATCCTGGAGAGTGGGGCCATATATAAATGTAGAAGAGCTTAACAAGAATGTAAGGGTAAAAAATGTATTCTATAAATCGGAAAATCTAAGAAAATCCATAAGTGTAGATATAGAATTTATGAACTCTAAGCTCACTGCCGTTATATCCTTAGATAACAATAGTCCTATGTTAAATTTTGATGTAACGTGTGATTGGCGTGAAATAGGCAAGCAAAATTATGGCATACCTCAGTTGAACTTCTACATGCCAGTTGCATATAAGTGTAAAAGCTACAGGTATGATATCCCTTTTGGAACCATTGAAAGAGAAGATATGGATATGGATGTACCTGCTAATAGTTGGGCAGCAGGCATACCACTTGATGAAAGCAAAAAGGGTATAATGCTTATTACAGATACCAAGTATGGCTTTAGGGGAACTGATGATGCGCTGGCTATAACATTAATTAGAAGTTCCTTCGATCCTGATCCATATCCTGAAATTGGTATACACAACTTTAAGTTTGCAATATGTCCTATCACCTTTGATAGCAATAAAGGTTTGATAGCAAAGGCTTATGATTATAATCATGGATTTAGTGTGGTGTCTACACCTATTCATGAAGGAGAGCTGCCTACAGCTAGGAGCTTTTTTACTCTAGAAAAGGGAGATGTCGCGATATCAGGTATAAAAATAGCCGAAAACTCGGAAGACGACAGGGATAAGCTTATAATCAGAGTTTATGAAACTGAAGGAAATTCAACTAAAGCATCTATTAGGCTATTTAAAGAACCATCGAAGGTTTACTATACAGATATAAATGAAGACAAGATAGTCTCCCATGGTATTGACATGATTGGTAATACTATAGAATTTACGGTATCTCCTTATAGTATTGCCAATATCTGTATTGAGTTGTAGGAGGATGATCATGGAATTATCAACAAAGGATATTTCAATTCTACGAGACTTAGCTAAACAATATATGGAAGTTGCTAGTCTGCCTATACAGGAAGAAAAAATTAGGCTATGGAGAGCGCTTAATCGAGGAAAGATGGAGCGTCCAATGGTTGTAATTGATCAATTACCTGTAAATGAACTTAACGTTACCGGAGAACTAAATTGTTTAGTTGAAGATCCTTTTTGGCGAAGGATTGAATTTGAGTTAAGGTTTTCTCTGTATAGGTGGAGGCATTTCCCAGTGGATATGGTGCTGGATCCATTCATAACTATACCCAAAGCAATAGAGAAGAGTGGATTTGGCATTAGTATCGATATGGATATTTTACATAGTGATCCTGATAATGAAGTAGTAGCCCAGCGTTATAACAGCCAAATCAACGATATGGATGATCTTGAAAAAATCAAAGATATGGATATACTCCATGATAAAGAGACTAGCCAGATTTGGTTGGAACAGGCATCTTACATATTTGATGGTATTGCTCCTGTTAGATCCAGTGGTGGACTTCAATTTCATCTAGGTGTATGGGATACTTTATCGCAACTTATGGGGGTTGAGAATATATATTTTAATCTATTAGATCGTCCTGAGTTATTGCATGGGGCTATAAGTAGGTTAACAGATTCTATATTGGCAGGTATTAAGCAAGCTAATGACCTGGAAGTTCATAATGATACTATAAACACATGTCATTGTTCCTACATATATACTGATGAACTGTTGCCATCTAGCGGAGAAGGAAAGGGGCCTAGCTCAAGAAATGCTTGGGCTTACGGACTCGCTCAGCTATTTTCCGCTGTATCTCCTGAAATTACAGAGGAATTTGAGATTCCATATATAACTAAGATGGCTAAAGAGTTTGGTATGATATATTATGGATGCTGTGAAAGGCTAGACGATCGTTTGGATTTGATCAAAAAAATACCCAACCTGAAAAAGGTATCATGTAGCCCATGGAGTGATCGTTATGTATTTGCTGAGAAGATCGGACCGTCTGTAGTAATGTCTAGCAAGCCCACCCCTGCGTATATTGCAGCTGATAGCGTAGACTATGATGCAATAAAAAAGGATTTGTTAGAAAACGTAAAAGCAGCTAAGAAAAATAATGTAAACTTAGAGATAATACTAAAAGATATATCTACCGTTAGGTATGAACCGGATAGAATCACTAAATGGGCTGATATTGCTATGGAGATTGTAAATGACTATTAGATTGACTAGACGGTAACAGATAGTGTGATGAATTAGGAGTGGTAAGGTAATGACTAAGTATATAGATCTAAGTCATGACATTATGAATGATATGCCTATATATCCTGGTGATGGTTCTGTTAAGCTTTATCAGGATAAATTTATAGAATGTCATGAGTACAATAGTTTTAGGCTAGAAATTGGTATGCATGCAGGCACTCACATAGATACACCCATGCATTTAACTAATAGCAAGACAACAATAGATAAAGTAGCCTTAGATACCTTTGTAGGCCAAGGTTGTTTGCTCGATGTTAGAAATGAAGATGTTATCAAGTATAAAGGAGAATATTCAGATAGAGTATCTGAAAATGACATTGTTTTACTATATACAAATTATAGTGATAATTATGGTACAGAAGAGTATTATACAAAACACCCTGTAATAGACAAAGAATTGGCAGATTTTTTTATCCGTAAGAAAATAAAAATGATAGGAATGGATTTACCATCACCTGATAAATACCCATTCGAGATTCACAAAATGCTATTTGACAGTGGTATTCTTATTATAGAAAACCTGACAAATTTATCGGAATTATTATGCATAGATAAGTTTGAGGTAATAGCCTTTCCTTTAAAAATAAAAGCTGAGGCGTCTATGGTAAGAGTTGTAGCTAAGATTTAACTTTGGTCTTAATAATTCATTACCAGTTATAAAGAGGAGAACCAATATACTTTCAGAAAAAATAAAAGCTATTGATAAATCAAATTTGCTGGCTATTGTATTAATGGGCAGTTACGCTAGAGGAGATGCAAGGAGATATTGCGATATTGATATAGTTTGTTTTCAAGATAGAGTTTTACAAGAACCATCAGCCTTAATTGAGATCATTGATGGTAAATATTTAGTTAGAAGCTTTTTTTCTACTGAAGAAGTACAAGATTGGTTTGTACAACCCGAAAAAGCTGTTCAATATATTTGTGGATTACGTTTTGGACAATTAATAGTAACCCTTGCCTAACAAATGTAGACAAGGGTTACTTTACTTGCTTATAGCTGATTGGACTTCGCTAATCATTGTCTTTATTCCTGTGATTCCCCCAGATGCCACGTACCAGACAAAGGGATCCAGGTAAGTTATACTTTGGCTTTTATAAGCCTTGGTGGATTTTATAAAATCATTATCCATTACTTGCTGTGCGGATGTCTCACCGCCAACCACAGCAGCTCTATCCATTACAAAAAGATAGTCGGGATCCTTATCGAGAATATATTCAAAGGTAACCTTCTGACCATGAGTGCTAGCTTCTATATTCTCATCGGCCTGGGCTAATCCAAACTCATTATAGATAATACCAAATCTAGAATCAGCTCCGTATACACTTAAATTGCCATCATTTGCCATGATGAATAATGCAGTGGCTGAGCTGGATGAAGCTTGTTCATGTAAAGCATCGATTTCTTTCTCTATACTTTCAATCTCTTGGGCTAGTAGTTCTTCTTTGTCAAATATCTGCCCTAGTGTAGTCAAGTTACTTTTAAAGGAATTTAGGTAGTCCTCACCCTTAAAATCTAGGTACAAAGTAGGAGCGATCCTTTTAAATTCATCATATAGGCTAGCCTGTCTAGTAGAGATAATTATTAAATCTGGCTTAAGCTCATAAATGGTTTCAAAATTAGGCTCTTTTAGAGAACCTACATTTGTATACTGATCATCATTATATTTGTCGAGATAATCAGGAAGGGATTGTTTTGGCAAACCAACAACACCTTCTCCAATATAGTCCAATACATCTAATACTCCGAAATCAAAGACCACAACTCTCTCAGGTTTTTTGTTCAATGTGATTTCATCAAGTTCATGCTTTATTGTTACGGAAGTATTTACTTCTGACTTTGGAACCATTGATGCTCCTCCTGTGGTTGAGTTACAGGCTGTAAGACCAATGATGGAAACAATTAATGATAAAGCTAATGCAAATCTTATTATCTTGTTCATTCTACACCTCTTTAAACTTTATTATTTAGTAGTAAACACAAAGTTTCATATTATTGACGTCAGCTATGCTGAATTCCATGTCATATATTTCTCCTAGCAAATCCTTATGGATTATTCTATTTGTACTTCCTTCATCTACTATTTTTCCATCCTTCAAAGCCACAATATGGTCAGAATAGCAGGATGCAAAGTTAATATCATGTATGACGATGACAACGGTTTTGCCCAAGTCATCTACTAGCTGTCTTAGTATTTTCATAATTTCTACAGAATGTTTCATATCTAGGTTATTCAGTGGCTCATCTAAAAGAATATACTCTGTATCTTGAGCTATGACCATTGCAATATATGCTCTTTGCCTTTGTCCTCCACTTAACTGATCCAAGTATTTATCCTGTATATCTTCGAGTTTCATATAGCTTATGGCTTGATCTACATA
>JAWLDD010000096.1:0-8376 GCA_041686815.1 Candidatus Atribacteria bacterium
ACTATTTTAAAAAAAGGCTTGACTTTAATTAGCTGGTCTATATATTTATATTTTTGTAACTATAACATGAAGTATAAACCTCATATATAGTTATGTTTATATAGTTCAGTCTGCGGGATGCATAATATATTATGTTGATATATCGGTTTGTTATCCCGGAGCCTGAATCATACATCTGTTGTATATAGTACACTATGCCCCTTTTTTTATTGTATACTATACGGCTTTTACCATATAAATATGATAGAAAATCCTCATTTCCCAATAACTTCTGTTTATTATACCATTATTTATTCAAAGTAACAAGTTGTCTCACCAATTTATCACGATAAATTGTATAAACCTATGTTATACCATGTATTTCCCTGAATATACACCAATAATATCAATTTTTAAACCATACTTCAACAGTTTAGTCAATTAATTCGTCAATACCAGCTCCTGGTGGTACTATTGGATATACCTTATCATCAGGGTGTATATCACATTCTATCAATACCGGATCATTTAGTTCTAAAGCCTTGCTGAGGACCTGCTTCACTTGATCATTTTTTTCTATCCTAAAGGCCTTAATATTGTATGCTTCAGCTAGCTTTACAAAGTCTACTTCCTGGCTTAGTTGACTGTAAGAATATCTCTTGTCAAAGAACAGATCCTGCCACTGTCTTACCATCCCCAATGAATGGTTATTAAGCACCAATTGTATTATGGGAATCCGGTATTTTGATATTGTGGCCAGCTCAGTGGAGTTCATCCTAAAGCTTCCGTCTCCAGCGATGTTCACCACCCTTTTGTCTGGTCTACCCAGTGCAGCTCCTATGGAAGCGCCAAGTCCATACCCCATAGTTCCTAATCCTCCTGAAGATATAAAGGTACGGGGTTTAGTAAACTTGTAGAATTGAGCAGCCCACATCTGGTTTTGACCTACCTCGGTGGATATTATAGCTTGGCCTTCTGTCAGCTCATATAGCTTCTCTATAACATATTGGGGGCTTAAGGTTCCATTGGTCTTATAAGATAATGGATATTCCTTCTTCCATTTCTCTACTTGGTTATTCCACGCACTCTCTTGTTTTTCCTTTATCTTTTCATTGAAGATATCCAAAACCTGCCCTACATCACCGCATATCTCTATATGAGTGGATACGTTCTTGCCCAGCTCAGCTGGATCTATATCCACGTGGATAATCCTAGCCTTTGGAGCAAATTTCTCTACATCGCTTATCACCCTATCGCTAAATCTAGCGCCCACAGCAATAAGGAGATCACAATTGGAAAAGGCATAGTTGGAGTATCTGGTTCCATGCATACCCACCATACCCATATAATAGGGATGGGTCCCTGGAAAAGCGCCCATACCCATGAGAGAACAGCTTACAGGTGCTTTGATTAGTTCCGCGAACTTCAAAAGTTTTTCATTGGCACCGGCGATATTGATGCCTCCTCCAGCATAGATAACCGGCTTCTTGCAGCCATCTATTGCTGCTATAGCCTTATCCATAACATCTGCTGGTATGGACTCTCCCTTAAATGGCTTATCCTGTTTTATCTCAAAGGGCTCATAGTCTACCTCAGCTGTTTGAACATCTTTGGGAATATCTATCAACACCGGTCCCGGCCGTCCGGATCTGGCTATATCAAATGCCTGTCTAATGACATGAGGCAGCTGACTGACATCCTTTACTATATAGTTGTGTTTTGTTATAGGACTGGTAATGCCAGTGATGTCCACCTCCTGAAAGGAGTCCCTACCTATGAGAGAACTGGCCACCTGCCCTGTAAATACCACCATGGGTACCGAATCCATATACGCAGTTGCTATACCTGTAACGGTATTGGTGGCTCCAGGACCTGAGGTAGCTATTACCACACCTACCTTCCCCGTCGCCCTGGCATATCCGTCCGCAGCATGGGATGCGCCTTGTTCATGAGCTGTCAAGATATGTTTAATATCCTTTACATCATAGAGAGCATCATATATGGGAAGCACAGCCCCTCCAGGATAGCCGAAAACTATATTCACGCCCTGCTCTCTCAAACATTCTACCAATACTTGTGCACCTTTTAGTTTCATTTTCTCGCCTCCTCGTTATTTGTATTGCCATTCCCCCTGCTTTCCCCTTGCATTAAAAAAACCTTCCATCCCTGTCTGGGACGAAAGGTTAACTTCGTGGTACCACCCATCTTCGCTACTTCTTTGCAGCAGTAGCCTCAGCAAGGTACGGCCAAAAGGCTTATACCTCTGGGCTATTACGGGCCCATTCCCGGCCAACCCTACTAAAACTTTCAGGTTGACGGCTCCGGGACGATCTTCAGAATAAAGGTCAGGTATCGGCTTTCACCATACGCCGACTCTCTGTTACCCAAACCATAAATCCCTACTTTTCCCATCATAGCCTTTGATACTATGGATACAAATTTATAATAATTGGAGTTATTATAATACAAATAATACAAAAAGGCAAGATAATTTAACTTACTTTTTAGCTACATATTTTTGGTAAAACACCTCATCGGATGAGCATAAATAGATGATTCCCTCGATGAAACCAATTAAAGAAGGAATATAAGTCCAACAGAATACTAGGTAGAGAATTCCCATTCCTATTTTACCCAGATAAAATTTATGTACGCCTAATCCTCCAAGGAAAATTCCAAAGAGACCAGCAGCTATTCTGCTCTTGGTAGATACAGGATCCCCCGTAGGAGCATACATAGTATTTCCTTGACTCTGTTGAAACTGGGGCTGCTGATATTGAGGTTGTTGTTGTGGGTTTTGAACAGCTATAGCCTGACCACAGTATTTACATTCAGTCGCTGTTGCGTCAACTGCAGCACCACAGGACGGGCAGTATTTTTGATTCATTCTATCACTCCTAAAGATATATTATTCATCCCAGGTTGGTTCCGCACTCGGTGCAGAACTTAGCTCCCGGGGCATTATCGGTATTACAGTTGGGACATGACTTCCTTTGCATGGGAGCTCCACATTCAGGACAAAACTTCACACCTTCATCTACCAAAGACTTGCATGAAGGGCATTCTACCCGTGGGAGGGACAGCTTTTCACCACAACTGGAACAGAATTTGCTTCCATCCAGATTTAAGGCCCCGCATTTCTTGCATGTAATCACTCCTGAGGAAGTATTTAAAACATTTCCTACTGATGTAGCCAAGGTGTTGCCCATGGCCGCTCCTGCCCCAGCACCAAATCCCAGGCCTATGCCTGCTGAAGCCATGCCGCCCCCACCAGGATTTGTTGCAGCTGTCTCCATGACGTCAAAGGTTCTTTTTACGTTATAACGCCTGTCGCCGATTAAATCAAATGCTGCTTTTTCGCCAAGAATCTTGTTTATAGCGTCAAAATCCTCATCGGGGAAGTTGATGGATGTTATGAAAAAGTTTACTATATCTATGCCGAAACTATGAAATTCCGACAACAGGCTTTGCTTGGCTATCTCAGAAACTTCCTCCAACTTTGGAGTTATCTCCAGAACAGAAATTTTTTTGTTTATAATTATATCTGAGATGATGGTTTTAAGCTTATTAACAATTACACCTCGAAAATACTTTATCACGACATCGTATTTTACCACTTGGTTGTCCCCTACAGCACCTATAAGCTCCGTCAAGAAGGCACGGTAGTCCCTTATCCTGATACCCAGCTGACCAAAGGCTCGTACCCTTAGCCTAATAGCATATTTGGGATCTATCAAAACAATAGGGCTGGTAGTTCCCCATAGGATATCAAGCTTAGCAGTGCTGTTTATAAAGAATACTTCAGCGCTAAAGGGAGTTCTCCCGCCAAAGGGCAGATTATATAGAGATCGAAGCAATGGGATATTATCGGTGTTTAGAATATAGGTTCCGGGTCCGAAACAATCCAATGCCTTGCCACCTTTTGCAAAGACGGCAACCTGCCCCTCACCTACAATAAGACGAGACCCGCAGACAAAGTCGTCTCCAGGGTATCTGTAAACCAGCCAATCTCGATTTGGTATACCGTTGAATTTTATTACATCTATAATAGCCAAAAGCATCACCTCTAAACAAAACATGCTATATTTATATTCTATAAAATTTGTCTTATTCCTTCTATTTAAGTCGATTTTCTGCTTATGGTGGATTAATAAACCGGTATTGGGAGATGAAAGAACAAAAAGGGCTGTTGCGATACTAGTTAATCCAGTCTAGCAACAGCCCTCTTCTATGGATTATGGATATAGATTATTGATGTCTATTTCACAAGTTCAGCAATGGCATGAGCATATATCTTAGCGTTTAGAATCAAATCCTCTATCTCTATATATTCATCCTTTTGATGAGCAAGCTCTGCTTTTCCGGGAAATACCGCTCCAAAGGCTACTCCCGTGTTTAGAGCTCTTGCATAGGTTCCCCCACCGATAGCTAAAGGCTCAAGATGCTGCCCGGTCTGCTCACTGTATACCCGACTAAGAGTTTCTACTAAGAAGTGATCTTTGGGTACATACAGAGGTTTTTGGCCATGAAGCACCTTAGCTTCTATGCCTGTGCCCTCCAGGCTTTTCCCTATCTGGCTGAGAATGTCTTCCTCATTATATTTCACAGGATACCGTATATCTAAGATTGCCTTTCCTCTCTCGGTATTAACATCAATAACCCCAAGGTTAAGGGTTAGATGACCTGATACATCATCGGAATAGTCAATGCCCAGGTTTTTGCCTGTAGTATCTTCCCCAATGAGTCTAATTAAATCCCGAGCAAACTCATCCATGGGATTGTCTCCTAATCCCCTCTCTTCCAAAGCCCTCAATACTTTTGATATGGCATTTACACCCCTTTCTGGAGTGCTGCCATGGGCGGATACACCCTCTGCAGATAAATTCTCGCCCTCTTTTAGGCTACATGTACAGCTATCAGGAACCATATTGGCCCTTGAACCGCCTTTTATGCTGAGGATTGATGAACCGGATCCGCCGCTGCCAAATTCCTTGCTCAGCTCTACATGCACAATACCTTTTTCTGCGTGAATTACAGGGTAATTGGCATCGGGAGTGATCCCAAAATCCGGCATAGGTTGATTCTTAAAATAATAGTCCATATCTTCCCATCCGCTTTCCTCATCGGTACCTAGTATAAGTCGGACTTTTTTATTAACAGGTACCCCGGATTCCATTACCGCCTTCATGGCGTATAGAGCAGCTATAGCAGGACCCTTATTGTCTATAGCCCCCCGTCCATAGATCTTTCCATCATGAATCTCCCCACCAAAGGGCGGATAGGTCCAATCCTCCCCCTCGGGTACTACATCAAGATGGGCCAGTATCCCAAGGGTCTCCTTCCCTCTACCAAATTCGATAAAGCCTGCATACCCGTCCACGTTGCCCACCAAGAACCCCAGCTTTTCACCAAGTTTAAGGGCATACTCCAATGCCCTGTTGATGTCCTGTCCAAAGGGTTTTCCCTCCTGTGGCTCTCCCTTCACACTGGGTATGGAAACCAGTTCTTGAGTGGATTTTATCAGTTGTTCCTTGTATATATCCACGATCTTGTTTAATGACATGCTTTCCCCTCCAATAATAGTTTCTTTTATATTCAACCAAGTATAAACTGTGGCTAAAGTTAAAACAAATCCCCTAAATCAAAGCCCTTTCCTTCCACCTCTTTGGTGTCTATGATGGACATAAAAGCATTTTCATCAATGCTGCGGACGATATCCTTTACCCTAGCTAGCTCCATGATCCGCACCACAATATAGATAAGCTTTTTTCGGGTCTGGGTATAAGCTCCTTCCCCGTCTAAAAAGGTTACTCCTCTGCCTACCTTGTGCATTAGTTGCTCGGCAATCTCCTTTGACATATCGGATATGATGATAACGGTTTTCTTATGATTAAAGCCTTCCTGCAGGGTATCTATAGCCTTACTGCTGATAAATATGGCTATCATGGTATACATAGCTAGTTCTATATCAAACATAAACACCGCTGACCCTACCACAATAAAGTTGAATAGGGTAGTCACTACCCCTATCCCGATGGAAAAGTATTTGTAAATGATAACGGCGATGATATCGGTTCCGCCCAAAGATCCTCGGTTCTTTATTATTATACCCGATCCAATTCCCAGCAAAAGACCTCCGTATATGGACGCTATCATAGGGCTTTTTACATCTAGTACCCAATTCTTGGTCAGGGCAATAAAAAAGGACATGCTAAAGATGCCCAGCATGCTTAAGTAAACGAACCTCTTGCTGATCATCCTATACCCTGCAATAAACAATGGGATGTTTAACAAAACTACTGTTATAGAAGTAGGGAAACCTATGAAATATTCGATGAACATGGCTATTCCCGTCAACCCTCCCGTCAGAAGGTTGTGTGGAACCAATAGGGCATTTATAGCATAGGCATGGATGAAGCTACCTATTAATATGTAAACTATTCTCTTGACGGAATCTATTCCCTTGTCTTTGGGCATTAGAATATTCGCCTCCTAAACCTCTGTTGACCATAACTATATCTATCCCCCAAATAATACCGTTTATTATTATAACACAGCTTTGCCCTTTTAAAAACCAACATAAGGGTTTATAATATATGAGAGATAAAGATATTACCATATTTAAGGCTTAGGAGGATTACATATGAAGATTGTCATTGCACAGAACAAAGAGGAGTTTAATAAGCTAGCCGCCGAGTTAGTTAGCAGGCAAATCAAGGACAAGCCCGACAGCGTACTTGGATTGGCCACAGGCAGCACTCCCCTGGGACTTTATGCCGAATTGGTTGACAGATATAATAGAGGGGAATTAGACTTTTCTCAGGTTAAGACATTTAACTTGGACGAATACAAAGGCCTGTCCAGAGATCATTCCCAAAGCTATTACTACTATATGTACGAAAATCTGTTTAGCAAGATAAACATAAAGGAAGAAAATGCAAACCTCCCCAATGGCGAAGTTGCTGATTCCCAAAAGGAATGCGCTGAATATGAAGAAAAGATAAAAGCTGCCGGAGGCATAGACCTTCAGGTTTTAGGAATTGGTCACAACGGACATATCGGATTCAATGAACCCGGAACCCCCTTTGATTCAGTGACCAGTGTAATTGAGCTGGACAGCAGAACCATTGAAGCCAATTCAAGATTCTTTGAATCCGCTGATGAGGTTCCAAGGCAAGCTCTATCCATGGGTATTAAGACAATAATGCAGGCAAGAAGTATTGTACTTATGATATCTGGAAAGGATAAGGCAGAAATAACAGCTAAAGCTCTGAAGGGACCTATTACTCCTGAAGTCCCCGCTTCTGTTTTGCAGCTGCACCCCTTTGTAACGGTTGTACTGGATAAAGAAGCAGCTTCACAGCTATAAGTAAATACACCTTTCATTGATATAACAAAAGGGATGTAAATATTGAAAACTAGTCAATATTTGCATCCCTCCGTTTTTCTTTAAAGCCTTCATAATCCATCTGACATCCACCCATCTCACCATGGATATTTCTTTTGCCCATTTAGCTCAACCAGATCAGATCCAATATAAAGAGAGCCAAGAGATACAGTCCTATAAAGGCCAAAGCTATAGGCAAAATAGCCCCAATAGCCCCCAGTATCATGGCGCGACGTTCTTTTCGGGTTAAGCTAAGCTTTTCGAACTCCTTCTTGGTCCCATTTTCGGTATGGGAATTGCTTTTCCGTGCCCAAGGAGTGCCCTCTAAATCCATATTGGCTATCCTTCTGCCATCATCTTTGAATCCGTCTTTATTTGGTTTGGTCATCCAAGTTCCCCTCCAATCTACAGCTTCACAGTTGTCTAAGAGTCATATAGATGACACTTTACAAAGTGCCCCTTCTCCACCTCTCGTTCTACAGGGGCAACGGTCTTACATTTCTCGGTAGCATGAGGACAACGGGTGTGGAACTTACAGCCCTTAGGTGGATTTGCCGGAGAAGGTACATCCCCCTCGAGTATAATCCTCTTCCTCTTAGATGTAGGATCTGGAACCGGTATGGCACTAAACAATGCCTTGATATAGGGATGAAGGGGATTTTTAAATATAGCTTCTTTTGGACCAAACTCCACCAGGTCACCTAAATACATTACCCCAACAGTATCGGATATATGCTCAACCACCGACAGATCGTGAGATATAAACAGATATGTCAATCCCATCTCCTTTTGCAGATCCTTAAGAAGGTTGATAATCTGAGCTTGGATGGAAACATCCAGGGCTGATACCGGCTCATCGGCAACAATAAATTTGGGTTTTAGAGCTATTGCCCTTGCAATACATATACGCTGCCTCTGCCCACCTGAAAATTCATGGGGGTAACGGTCTATATGATGCTTTGCCAAACCACAATAATCCATTATCTTTAGTATATAGTCCCTATATTGGC
>JAWLDD010000097.1:0-8374 GCA_041686815.1 Candidatus Atribacteria bacterium
CATTCTCCAGCAAATTGATGAATACATGATATAGCCCATTTCTATCCGCCCTTATGTAAATTTCATCCTTATATGGACTAAAAATAAGTTCAATATTTCTTAGCTGTGCTTTTGCTCTCATTACGTCTACAACAGATAGGAGGATTTCATTTAAAAGATGGTCATGAATATTCTCTCGCTGCTGCCTGGACAATAACCTAAAATCATCTAGTAGCCTGTTTATGCGGGCGATTTCCTTCAAAATCTTGTCGCCTCTGAAACTATTGATTGATTTATCCAACTGCAACAACTGTATGTATGCGCTGATATTGGTAAGGGAATTTCGAATCTCATGGGTTATTACCGATGCCATCTCTAAAATGCTATTCCGTGCATCTTGCATCCTTTCTTGAATGTCCATCAACTGCTCTTTATCATTTATAAATCGTAGTTGTCTGCCTATGCTATCTGCTCCCATCATAAGGACTGGCATATGTGCCCTACATGCATTCTTTATAGGTATAACTGCGAATAAAAAGGCATCGGGCGAATCTTGGAATATGTATATAGGAGCCCCGAATCCGACCCATCCCCTTAAATCTTCTAGGAAGTGTTCCTCTCCCCAAATAATGATAGGCTTTCCTGTTGCTATGGATGTACCAATAGCATTTGTACCCATATGAGATTCCAAATGAATATGCCCTATGAGATATCCCAACTCCTCTAATTTGGTATTGTTCCCTTCTATATGTAAAATAACTCCATCTTTACTACTTATCCCAATAATAGCATCCTTCTTGCCTATGGTAGAGAACAGAGTTTTGATATATTTATTGGACACCTCTAAAACATCTTGGTAATCATCCAATAATCTTGTCATACCTTCCGGGCTCACAGCCGAAGAATACGGTTTATCCTGATTAGAAAGACCATATCCAAGGCATCTATTCCAAGACTGATTAATTGATGCTCTATAGGTCTTACTTCCGTAGGATATGATACTGTGAGTTTCATCGTTAACATTTGTCTTCATATGATATCAAACCTCCATGGGAATCCGCTTTTCAGTCCTTCTCTAACCGGCTTTCAATAACAGAGAGAATGAATGATGATATCGCTAGAAGGATTGCAACATAGATGAGTACCCTATTGCTTTCAACAGGGCAGACCATTGGTGGTAGATTCCTTCGTGAAATATAGAAATCCATTAAAAGGTATAATGAAAGTCCTATTGCCATTACAAAGGTAATGTTGGTAAGCGCTTTCATCCAGCTCTTGTTGATTTTCATGGCAAAATCCCCTTTTTTATCCTTCTTACCTTAGTTTACCATAAATTGATATAATTTTTCAATCAAATATCCATAGAGATACAAACAATAGATGTGTAGAAATTCATTCCTTAAAATAAGATAAGCCTCCATGTCAAAACACATAGAGGCCTTTCGTAGACTTGTTTAGTCGTTTGGGGGGAATATAAGCTGCATTCCCTTTACTAGAAGAAAAAACACCAACAGCACAAAGAAAACCGTTCCCATACCCAAACCCAATATTCTAATAGCTTCCGTAACAACTTGATTCATAATATACCTCCTCTAACCAATCAATGCCAGCAATACGCCACCAGCAATAATGGATCCAATCTGCCCAGCCACGTTTGCTCCAATAGCCTGCATCAATATAAAGTTGGTAGGATCCTCTTCAAGGGCAATCTTTTGTACCACTCTAGCTGACATAGGAAAGGCAGATATACCTGCAGCTCCAATCATGGGATTGACTTTTTTCTTCAAAAATAGATTAATAAATTTAGCAAAGAGAACTCCTCCCGCAGTATCGAAAACAAAGGCTAAAAGACCAATGCCTAGGATCATCAAAGTAGTGGGTGCTAAAAACTTTTCAGCTACCATCGTAGAACCTATTGTGATACCCAACAACAGCGTTACCAAATTGGCCAGCTCGTTTTGAGCTGCTTTCGAAAGTCTCTCCAGCACTCCCGATTCCCTTATAAGGTTTCCAAACATCAACGCACCAACAAGACCAACGCTAATAGGTGCTATAATCCCTGCTACCAAAGTTACCACTATTGGGAATAGAATTAAAACCTTTTTTGATACCTGGGCATCAAAATCCGCATCCATTCGGATTTGGCGCTCTTTTTTGGTGGTAAGAGCTCGAATAACTGGTGGTTGAATCATGGGTACCAAAGCCATATATGAATAAGCTGCTACCGATATAGGGCCCAACAAATCTGGTGCAAAAAGGTTGGCAACATAGATAGATGTAGGACCATCAGCAGCGCCGATTATACCGATAGATGCAGCCTCTTTAAGGCTAAAGGCGCCGGTAGAGGCAGCCAATAGCATAGCAGCAAAAATTCCCAGTTGAGCAGCTGCGCCAAAGAATAGCATTACAGGTTGCTTTAACAGTGGGCTAAAATCGATCATGGCCCCTACAGCAATAAAGATAAGTATAGGAAATAGTTCGTTGGTTATCCCCGCGTTGTATAGAACTGTCAAGAATCCGTTTTCGCCTATAGCTGAGGATAGAGGTATATTAGTGAGTATCGCACCAAATCCTATTGGCAATAACAGCATTGGCTCATATTCTTTCTTTATGGCAAGATAGATTAGAATCAATCCTATTAAGATCATTACTACCTGTTGCCATGTCAAACTACTAAAGCCTTCAAGTAATTTTTCCATGTCTATTCCCCCCATGTGTTTATTTCATAAAAAAGACCTTCGTCCAGCTAGTATGCCCAGACAAAAGTCTTGTCCTCAAATAGATATCAGGATCTTGACCCAGAGATTAACCTATTGACGACCGAGGCAATCGCATATAGCGACGAATTACTCCTTTGCTCCTATTATCATAAGCCTCCTTGAGGATACTTGTCAATAGACAAATCAGTGATCATCTAGCTGTGCTTTTATAGTATCTAAAAGGCTTTGAATGCCGGCTTTTGTTAATTCTTCCCTATATCTATTAACTGCTGTCCGTGGATCTCCAGCCTTACCCAAAAGGATTGGGATTCCATACTGAGAATTAACCCTTTGAAGATCTTCTATAATCTCGGCTGCGGATGATGAGTCAAAATCAAACTTTCCATAAGGATCATCTAAGGCGATGTTCTTATAATGCTCTGCCATATCCCCCAAATCAGTATCGAATATAATAGGTCCCTCAAAACCATAGCTTAAAAGCTCATAGTAGTCCTTATTCCCTATTATGTAGTCTAAAAGCATTAAGGCTCGTTCTCCGTTGCCAGATTTTGCACTAATACCTAAGACGTTCTTTGCTGCACCGTATTTGATAATCTTATTATTATCTTCACCGAAACAATAGAACTTTATGTCATAATCGGTCTGGTCTTCGGAACTACCAAGCCCCACAGATCCATCTACATGTCCACTTAGATTATCGAATATGGAAGCGACTTTCAGTATATCCCAATGTCCACTGCTGCTTTCCATAAGAACATCTTCTCCCCAGTATTGCTTATCTGCCCACTCCTTCATCTTTTCAGCAAAATCCATAAACTCGCTGCTAAAGGCTGGATGCAATATGTCAGTAATATTGTCCTTGGATTTTGCTACGATATATAGGCTGGATTGGGGCAGTCCAGGAGCAGGTATCCAGGTCTGATGAAGATCAATCAGCATATCATAGAGTTTGATAGCTTGCCTTTCATCCATTTCGATAGGTGTTAGCTCGGGATCCTGTATCAATATAGTGTCCATGTAGCTTTCCATACTGTCCAGGGACACTATTGGTTCCATCTCATATTTTTGGAGTAAATCTCCTCTATAGATATACCCATTGCATCTATATTCATCCCTACCAAAAGGAACGCCATATATCCTTCCATCGTACTTGACATCATCCCATCTATCAACATCGGTCTTTGCCCATATATCCTTTGCATATATGGACAACAGCTCATCCAGGGGCATAAAGATTTCATTGGCAGCCAAGCTAAAATAGCCTGGCTGTCCTTGGTCACCCGTATAGATAATATCATAGGATTCCTTTGAGCTAAAAATCAGAGGATATTCAGTACCAGCTTCTTGGAAGGGAATGAATGTTACCTCTACATTGGTATTTATCTTCGTCTTAACGTTATTGTTTAGCTCCTCAACCATGTACCGATAACCCTCTATGGCCTCAGTAGAAGAAGGCCCCATCAGCAGCATGGATAGCTTGACATATTTGGACGTGTCTGGCTGACCATCCACCACAGGGGTTGAATTGACAGCAATAAAACTACAACCTAATAGTGTACTCAAGAGCAGAATTAAAACCGTGATAATCAGGCAGCTTTTCCACTTGGAAATAGGTAATCTCATTATAATTTCCCTCCCGCTTTTTATCAGCCGGCCATATCCGACTCCATTATATCCTCAGGATCTAAGTCCTTAAACTGGGCTTTATATAGATTTGCATAAATACCGCCTTTTGACAATAGGGTTTCATGGTCTCCCTGCTCCTCTATACCCTTCTCAGTTAGCACTAATATCTCATCGGCATTTTTTATGGTGGATAGCCTATGAGCTATAACCAATGTAGTTCTCCCCTTGGATAGATCTTCCAATGCCTTTTGTATCTTAATCTCAGTTTCATTGTCCAGTGCAGAAGTTGCTTCATCCAGTATAAGGATGGGAGGGTTCTTTAGAAATACTCGTGCGATGGAGATTCGCTGCTTCTGCCCGCCAGATAGTCTTACTCCTCTTTCTCCAACATAGGTATCATACCCATCAGGTAAACCCATGATAAAGTCATGGATATTAGCATTCTTTGCTGCTTGTATCATCTCTTCCCGAGTTGCTTCTACATTACCGTACATGATGTTCTCACCTATAGTACCCGCAAACAGGAACACATCTTGTTGTACTATACCTATATTTCTCCTCAGGGATTTGAGAGTATAATCCTTTATGTCGCGACCATCAATGGATATATATCCTTGGTTTACCTCATAAAAACGGGGTATTAAATGGCACATGGTGGTTTTCCCTCCACCGGATGGGCCTACCAATGCAACAGTCTTCCCTGCTTCAATCTTGATGTTAATATTTTCTAGTACTCTCTCATTCTCATCATACGAAAAGCTTACATTATGAAACCCAATATCTCCTTTAACGTCGACTAGCTCTTTAGCATCAAGAGCATCAGTTATCTCAGGCTCTTCCTCCATGATCTCAACAAATCTTTCAACACCGGTCATCCCGGATTCAAATTGTTGGACAAAGTTGGATAGCTGGCGTATGGGCTGCATGAACAGTCCTATATACATTATAAATGCAAGCAGGTCAGCGATATCAATAATACCCTTAAATATCATATATCCGCCAGCTGCCACCACTGTTATATTGAGCAGCGCTGACATCAGCTCTATGCCTGTATGGAAAAAAGCCATGAACTTATATGCCCAATATTTAGAGCTGCGAAACTTGATGTTGCCTTTTTCAAATTTCTCCTTCTCATGGTTTTCATTGGTAAAGGATTTTGATACCCTTACTCCTGATATACTGCTCTCCAGTTGGGCATTTATATCCGCTAATTTAACCCGCATATCTCTAAAGGCTTTATTCATTTCCTTTCGCCTGTCGATACCATACCAAACCATTAACGGAATGAAGGCATATACCATAAGGGTCAGTCTCCATTCGATCCTTATTAGCATAAAGAAAGAGCCGATCAACATGACCAGAGACAAGAATAAATCCTCCGGTCCATGATGAGCAAACTCCGCGATTTCAGCCAGATCATTTACTATCCTGGACATCAAATGCCCGGTTCTGTTCTTATCAAAAAAGCGAAAGGATAGGGTTTGCAAATGAGAGAACAAATCCTTACGCATATCATACTCAATTCTCACACCCAAAATATGGCCCCAATAGTTGACAATAAACTGCAATACTGTCCTGATAATGTACATCAATGCCATTATTCCTATGAATAACCAGAAGGTACCGATCTCTCCATTGGGTATCACAGTTTGCAATACCTGGCGGGTGAGAGTCGGGAAGAATAGGTCGATAGCTGAAATAGCAAAGGCACATATTAGGTCAATGATAAAAAGTTTCTTATGTGGCTTATAATAGGATATAAAATGTATAAGCGCTTTCTTGTTTTTAGTCAAAAATCATTTCCCCTCTCTGTTTGATACACTTACACCATACATATACTGTTTATTATAAGCCATTATAGTAGAAAAGTCATTATTAAATCACAGTGGAGGATACATGGGTATGTTAGGTATATTTGTGTGCACTTCTATTTCCTTTATTGTTTCGATTAATTCTTCCGATATCCGCTTAGGTCTCTTTTCAGGCATACCTATATAATGTCCCTGCATATAATCGATACCAAATTTTATTAGGGTTTTCATTTCTTCTTCAGTCTCAACACCTTCTGCGATAACCTTGATATGTCTCTCCTTGGCGTAGGACAGAAGATTTAATAACATTTTTTGCCTGTTCATATCCTTATCTATCCCCCTAATTATGGACATATCTATTTTGATGAAAGCTGGGGATAAGGCCAGAAGAGCTATCTCACTATTATAGCCTGATCCAAAATCATCCAACGCCAGTTGACTATTCCAACGGTTGATCATATCCATTTTTCTTCTTGTAATGTCCTCATCGGATTGCTCACTCTCAGTAATCTCCACTACCACACGATGCAAATACTCGCCGTACAGTTTTTCCAGCCGATACCTGTCCTTATAGGATATCACATGGTTAGGGATAGAATTTATGAATATTTTGGTATCACCAAACTCCTTAATGTGCCTGCTAAATGTCTCCATAACCTTAAACCATGTAAGCCGCTCTATCTCATTTAGCCTTGACTGAGAGTGTGCCAGCTTTAATACAGCCATAGGCGATGACAATGATTCTATCTCTGGACGCATCAATGCCTCATAGGCGAATATTTTGCCGTCTTTAGCATCTACAATAGGTTGGAATACATATTTTATCAGTTCTTCATCGATGAGACGATTAAGCTCAGCTTTACCATGGAGAAGAAATGATTCTTTTTTATAGTTGTTCCTATTAAACTCTCCAACATTGCCCTTAGCTTTGTTCTTTATTTCATACATAGCAAAATCCGAGAATCTAATTAGCTCATGATAATTTCTAGAATCATCAGGATACCATGCTATCCCTGCAGATGCTCTAATACGAAAATCAGTACCATCAGGCATAGCTAAGCTAGTATTATAAAGTTTCTCCTGAGTCTTCTCAACTATCTGTCTTATTTCCTGTTTATCCTCATAGCCGTAAATAAATGCATGAAACTCATCGCCCGATACTCTACCGATTATCCCATTATGTACGCTTATCTCGCGCAAAACTCCTGCAGCAGTTCTAATATATTCATCACCATAATCATGTCCGTAGGTATCATTAATATATTTCAGATTGTCCAGATCCCACATAACAAAGGCAGCGATCTTCACGTCCCGATCCTGTATTATCTTTGTTACCTGTTCATGGAAAGCACGACGATTGATAAGATGAGTGAGTATATCATGATCTCGTTCATATTCAATCCTTCGTTTTTCCCTGGTTTCCTCTGTTGCATCTTCTATTACTCCCAAAACTTTTCTTTTGTCTTCCTGTATTCTGATGCGTATCCATCGGATAGATCCATCATCTCTTCTATATCTATAAATATCCTGTAAGTCACTTTCAGGGTTTTTCTTTATGTCATTTAGTATGCTGTAGAAGAAGGCAGCAGAAATATAGTCCCCTTGGCGGTGGCTTTTCTCAACACCCACAATATCAAAAAATGCTTCAGTGCAAAAGACCTTATTCTGATCTAAAACATGTTCAAAGGCCGCTATGGGCAGCTTGACCATCCCAATTATTTTGGAAAGTTTAGAAGCCGACTCCGCCACTTCTCTACTTAGAAGCTCAACAGCTCTGGCCAAATCATCTATCTCTTTTATTTGGGTCTTTTCAAGAACGATGGCTCTCTCGGGGTCACTTTCTTTTAAACTTGTTGATAGGACAGTGATTGGCTTAACTTGCCTGATGCCTACTAATAATATTCCCGTTATACCTGCAACAAAAACAATCAAAAGGGATATTGCTATATTTACTTTAACCCTCCTTACAGATTTAAGCAGGCTTGCTTCTTTTATTATACCTACTAAAGCCCATTTATCTTGCTCAAAGGGTGTGTTTTTATTGTACAAATTCAAGTAATGTACACTGCCATAAGCGACATCCGATTTCTGATTATTTCCCTTTAACCTATATATATCCGGATGCTTGTGATCCCTCTCAAAAACCGTTTGCGTCATATCAACTGTGATGTTTTTAAATATGGGACCATCGACTAATATATTTTCAAATTCCATATTCCCGTCTTCCGCATTCTCGTC
>JAWLDD010000098.1:0-8236 GCA_041686815.1 Candidatus Atribacteria bacterium
GTTTTTCCCCCTTTATATAAATCTGTTCTGTGAGTATTGATTAGGTATGAATTTAACCTTTCTATAGCACGATATTGAGAACGGCATTTTACAATGCCGTTCTCAATTATAAGTATTTCCCAGATTAGTAATTGAAAAGTTATGATCTGTGCTTAAATTGGGGCAACCAATCAGCTTGAGCATCGAACATTTTATCTACCATTTCCTTAACCTCATGCATAGAACATACCGCTGATGTCAACGGATCATAGAGACAGGCATGGTATATCTTTTCTGGATCTCCTTCCAGTGCTCCCTCCACAGCTAGTTCTTCACAAGAAGCGTTGATGTTATTCAAGATAGCTAACTGTGCAGGTAGCGGCCCTACGTGAATTGGACTTAAGCCCTTCTTAGAAGCTAAAATAGGTACCTCTACACAACTTCCAACGGGTAAATTGTCTATCAAACCAAAATTGCGTATGTTGCCATTAAACTCAAACATGGTATTGTCACCGAAGATGGCATTAAAGATATAAGCAGCATATTCATTACCTCGCTTTAGATCAATAGGACCTTCAATCCATTTGTTGAATTCTCTAATTCTACGATCTATATAAGTATCTCCAGAAGCAGATTCTTTACGCATTTGGTTAATTCGATCCATCATATCCATGCCAGGATTCCAGCCTGTGCCGTGAGTACAGAACTTCTCAATCAGATCAGGTCGTTTACGGAACCATGCATTATACTCTGAGTTGTGCCCGCTCGATTCTGTCACATAATAGCCTAAATGTAGGAACATCTCATTACGGACTTGCTCTTCATTATAAATTTCTTCATTTTCAGTAATGGCCTTGTAAATCAGAGGATAGGCATCCTTACCATTCCATTTAAACTCTAGATAATGTGCTTGGTGGTTGATGCCAGCACAGGTAAATGTTATTTCATCCATCGGAGCTCCAATCCAGCGAGCTAGCATTTCAGCGGTACCTTGAACACTATGACAGAGACCTGTCAAGGTTACCTTAGATACCTCTTGCAACGCCCTACAGAGCATAGCCATAGGATTAGTATAGTTTAGGAATATGGCATCGGGACAGTATTTTTCGATATCCTTTACGATTTCAAGCATAGGGGAAAGAGTACGCAAGAACCTAAAGATACCCGATGGCCCCCTGGTATCACCGATGTTGATAGAGATACCATATTCCTTAGGAATCGCTACATCTTTGATGACAGCTTCCATCCCTCCAACCTGAATGGTGCACAATACGCCATCAGCTCCCTCAAGAGCCTTAGCACGATCAGTAGTAGCTGTAACTGTAGCTGGATAATTACCAGCGCTGATAATTTTCTCTACTGCACGTCTAGATAACTCAAGGTTATCCTCATTGATATCCATCAATGCAATCTCACAGTCTGCAAAAGCAGGAAAAGTCAAAATGTCACGGACCAGATTTCGGGTAAAAACTACACTTCCGGACCCTATAAATGCAAATTTCTTAGCCATGATTATCTCCTTTCAAAGTCAAGACGAATCCAATTTAGGATCTGACTTGTAATGAATTCAGTTTCTTTTACTTTCTTAATTACCGGTAATTCTGTTATATTGTTCGGTCCAAGCATTTTCCAGGGAATCCAAACCCTTACCTTCGTAGTATTCCAATAGTTCTTGAATGCGGGACTCTATTCTCGTTCCATCAGGATCTATTATAATCTCTGTAATTTGTGGAATTATATTTGTTTCTATTTCAGCATAGAGTATACCTTCCGGTGTTGTAGATTCTATCTGTAATGGCTTTAGATATGTAGCATCGAACGCATACTTTGCTGCCATAGCTCGGTTGGCTGCACGAACGGGAGCCTCAACCTGACGTTCCCAATTCCATTTCTGACTCTTCATTCTATCCCATAAGCGGACGCCAGTCTTTCTACCATAACCAGTCCAGTCAGCTAACTTCTCTTCATAGACACCATCCAAAAGGTATGGCACGCCGTCCCTGAACTCCATAGTCTCTCCCTCAACGCCATAGAAGTCTAGAATCTGTCCTTCATCACTTAGGCAGAAATTTATGAAACGAATGGCTGCCTCTGGATTCTTACAATTCCTAGTGATGCTAACACCCAAATCCCCAGCGGTATGGTAATAACCGAAGTATTGCTGTTTACCAGGCGTACCTTGAGGCAATTCAATAGCTGTGTAATATTGCTCAGGATCCTCTTGAGATAGAATAGAGTCTGCTGTCCAGAGATTCCAGAACCAACTCATTGTAAATACATATTTCCCCTGTGCATAAGCTTCTCCTATCTGTGTGCTATCAAATGTAAAGCATTCAGGATCTACAAGACCTTCATTATAGCACTTGTTTAAGAACTCAACAGCTTTCACTAGTTCAGGTGCCCGCAAAAAAAGTTCCACTTTTTTAGTATCTTCATTGAAATAAATGAACCGATATATTTTAGAACCATAAATGTTAGCAATATCACCAAGAATCGCGCTATCAACCCAATGGACTGCCAAAGGCCACATTTTCATATCTTTATATGTTAAGTTAGAATCACGTATAGTTTTTAACACTTCATAGAAATCGTCCATGGTTTCAATTGGTGGTTGCCCTAGCTCTTTATAAGTATCATTTCTGACTGTAATTATCTGACCTACCGATCCAAAACCATCTTCACTGAACCACTCTGGTACAGCATAGAGTTTGCCATCTGCGCTACGATGAACAGCTTGTGAGGCTAAAGGTATTGTTGATCCGTCTAATATCTGTGGATAGTCGTACTTTTCTACCAGTTCATCTATGGAGTACAATGCTCCAGCTGACACATATTTGGCATACATAGACATGCTATATCCATTTATTATTTCTGGATAATCGCCTGAAAGCAACATAACATTAGCAACCTGATCTCCTTCTCCGCTGGGAGCTAAACATTTGAGCTTTACACCTGTGCGCTCTGTCATTCTCTTGGTTACTGGATCTTCACCCCATTCGATCGGGTCCCAAGATGGATCCAAGCGCATGAACTCAATCTCCACAATTTCATCAGGATCACTTGTTTCAATTAAATTGTTTTCATTATCATTATTATTGGTTGTTTGTCCAGTCGTACTATCTTTTGTTCCTCCATCATTTGCACTCTTACATCCTGCAGAAATCATCGCTAGCACCATCAATATAATCACAATAAGAGAAATAGCCCGCTTTTTCATTATGATTTCTCCTTTCATTTTTTGATATTGATGAGAATGATTAAATTATTTCTTCAACTATCACCTCCTAAATTGTATAAGCGGTTATCATTGCTTTTTGATATCTTAAGGTCACAGTAGTATTGTATCGCTTAACTTTTTAATGAACCTACCATAATACCCTGAACAAAGTGTTTTTGGAATATGGAATAGATAAAAGTAACAGGTAGTACAGTTATTATTACTGTAGCAGCACGAATAGTCGTAACATTTACCTTCCGTCGTTCTAATAGCTCTGCGTCTGCTGCATTAGTAGAGGTAGCCTGTGATAGAGCAATAACTTTGTATAAGTAGGTTTGTACTGGATGCAAGTCAGGATTTCTAGTCATAAACATATATGCGTCAAACCATGCATTCCATTGATATACTCCGTTAAAAATACATATTGTTGCAATGATTGGCATGGAAATCGGAATGCTAATCTTAAAGAACACCTGAAATGTACTAGCACCGTCTATCATAGCTGATTGTTCCAACTCCTCAGGGAGACTCTCAAAAAAGGTTTTCATAAGAATCATGTTCCATATGCTCACTGCGCTAGGTAGAATGTAAACAGCAAAGTTGTTAAGAAGTCCAGTATCTCTATAAAGCATATATGTAGGTATAAGTCCTGCATTAAATATCATACCAATTACACATATCAGCATATATGCTTTTTTAAACACGATATTTGGTTTGGATAATCCATAAGCCATCATACCTGTAACAAGGAGCGAAACTATAACTCCAATCACTGTCCTAGTGATGGTAATCGCATAAGCTCGAATGATTGTACTATCAGCAAACACTTCAGCATAATTCTTTAGGGTAAATGCTCTGGGGTAAAAATAGATCCCGCCTGTCATGGCATCTGGACCTTCGTTGAAAGAAATAGCGAGGGTATTAATAAACGGATAAATGGTTATAAAGCAAACGTATATCATAAATATAGTATTGAAAACATCAAATATCCTCTCACCCATAGATTTTCGGATTCTCGCTCCTCTATAACTCTTTTTATTAACCATCATACCTGTCTACCTCCTACCATAACCCGTTGCCACTTCTGTTGGCTAGCTTATTTGAGAAAAATAACATGAAAAAGCTAATTATACTCTTGAACAAACCGACAGCTGTTGCATAACCAAACCGTCCTTGACTAATACCAATATCCATTACATAGATATCAAGAATATTAGCCTTCTCAAACACGATTGGATTTCGAAATACTAGGACCTGATCAAATCCAGCATCCAGTATAGATCCAACGCGTAAAATCAACAACACTATAATCACTGGAACCAATGAGGGTAATGTTATGGAAATAACTCGTCGTACCCTGCCTGCTCCGTCTACTATTGCTGCCTCGTATAGTTCTGGATTGACTCCAGCAATAGCTGCCATGTAAATAATAGCGCTCCAGCCAGTTTCCTTCCATATATCAAGCAATACCATCAAAGGCCAAAATAGAGGTTTGTTTGCCAAGAAGTGTATAGGTTCATCTATAATCCCTAACGCTAGAAGCAGGGAATTTAGTGATCCACCATCACGATTAAGAACTGATGATACAACCCCAAATACAACTACATAAGAGATAAAGTGCGGTAAATAAGAAACACCTTGTATAATGGAACGAAACCGATATGAAGATACTTCATTAAGTAAAATAGCAAAGAGAATAGGGACTGGAAAAGCAATAAATATTTTCAATAAACTGAGTGAGATAGTGTTTCCAATAACGGTTGCGAATTGACCAGAAGTAAAAAAGTCACGAAAATGTTTAAATCCCACCCATGGACTATCCCATATACCCTTCCCTGGCATAAGTTCTTTAAATGCCATCTGCAGGCCATATATTGGTACAAATCTGAAAAAAATAATAAATGCCATGCCAATAAGTATCATGATTTGCAAACCAGATTGCTTCCGAAACTCTTTGAAGGTTTTTCTAAGGGATGCGGTAAGAAAATTCTGTTTGATTGGATGGCTTCTTTTCTCTATCTCTTGCATTTATTTACACTCCTTCCTAAGATTTGATAAAAAAAGTCTACCTAGAACCATATTGCTTATAGCTCAAATGAACATCCAAATATTATCTGATTCAATAAGTCTGCTAGTATATGTGGAAATATATTTGAATACATATAGATGATAACTTACAAATTTCTAAATAGCTTTAACTTTCAATAATTGCTGATATAAGACTGTCGGGAGTTATTGTTTGACCTTGATTCATATTTTTATCTGTGCTTTAATTATAGTACTGTTAAATAGTATTATGAACACCTTTATTTCGTTTTTGGTACCTTGATTTCGGTTTCATATTTTTTTGCATGGTTATTCCATTTTGTTCCTATAGTCTGTCGGAGATATTCCGAAATATTTCTTAAATGCTCTGCTAAAATGTTTTGGATTCTCATAGCCTAACTCATATGCTATGTGGTGTACTTTTTTACATGGATCCATTAATAAATCTTTAGCTTTTGACATCTTGACATCCATTAAATATCTAGAAAAAGTTACACCTGTCTCTTCTCTAAACAACTCGCTAAAGTAAGTATAATTCATTGATACCTCATTTGATATTACGGCTAAGTTTATTCTCCTAATATCATTTTCTTGGATATACTTTTTTGCAATATCAACAACCGTCGATAGGGAACGTTTATCCTCAGTTGCTTGGTTTGTATCAGAGTTATTATCAGCTTGTTCACCTCCTTTTTGCTTAAGTGCATTAAATATTCCTTCTAACTTTTCTTTGAGATCTTTCATTGAAACAGGTTTTAGTAAATAATCTACAATTCCACACTTAAAAGCCTCTCTTACATACTCATAGTCATCATAACCACTAATCACAAGGAACTGTCTAGCTAGATTTTTTCGCGTCATTTCCCTAATCAATTCAATGCCATTCATTTCTGGCATTTTAATATCTGTGATCACAATATCTAATTTAACCTTTTCTGCTAATCCTATAGCCTCTTTACCATTATATGCCTCATATATATTATTTAATCCCTCTCCTCCTAACATCTGAATTCTCGCTTTCAAACTACTACATATAATCTCCTCATCGTCCACTATCAATATATTATACATTAGTCATTCCTCCTCTCCTATTTGTGGAATTAAGAGTATTACCTTTGTATATAACTCTTCTATACTTTCTACTCTAATAAAAAAATCCTTTCCATAGAATAATTTTAATCGCTCATTTATATTTCTTAGTCCTATACTACCATCCTTACCTTGGAGCTCATTATCATATATAGAATTTTCGAAACTCATATTCATACGATGTAACTCTTTATTAGTGATTCCCTTACCATTGTCTGCCACAATAATTTCCACTCTATCTCCACTTTTTTGTGTAATATCTATAGTTATATCTAAACTATTCTTATCTACCAAGCCATGTATGATGGAATTCTCGACTATGGGTTGCAATATAAACTTTAATATACGAAAGTTGTTAAGGTGAGTTGGCAAATTAATGGTTAAACTTAGGTTACCTCCATATTTTACTTTTTGCAACATAATATAATTCCTAATATGTTCACTTTCTTCCCATAAGGTAGAATATCTTGAATGGCTACTTAAATTATATCGTAGCATTTTTCCAAAATCAGCTATTGCTTCAGCTATTTCATAGTTTCCAGATAGAATCATTTTACCAGCTAAAATGTCAAGTGTATTATAAAAGAAGTGAGGATTAATTTGATATTGAAGTGCATTTAACTGGGCTTCTTTTTGAGCTGTTTCCTTTTTAACTACTTCATTTATTAGTTCGTTAACCTTTTGAATCATAAAATTAAAGTCTTCTGCTATTATGCCGATCTCATTCCTTTTTTTAACTGGTATCCTTATATTAAAGTCACCTTGTACAGCTTTTGTCATAGTTTTCATGCACTGCCTGATATTGAAGAAAAATGTGTGAATCGTAATATAGAAGATAACCACAAGGATTAGTGTAGCAACAATTATTAAGATTAAATTCATGTTCAATGAGCTAATTAATTTGTCTATGCTTGATAGTGATGTGGCAACCCCAAACTCTACTCCTAAGTCATCAATAGTATCATATACAAGAATATTTTCACCACACCGGAAAAAATCTTTTTCAAGATCCAAATTACAGGTAATCTGGTCTATAGAAAAATAGTCTTCAATATCTTTAGATGCATGTAGAATACTATCATTATATAAGATAAAAGAATTGTAACTATCACCTGATGTTGTGTGCAAAAATGGTGTAAAAATATCCTCATCGAAGATTTCAACGGCTAAAATACCTAGGATAGATCCATCGTAATCTAATATCTTCCTAAAAAAAATGAATTGGTCTTTATCTTTAGCATTACTTAAGTTTAAGTGTTGGAAGTATTCACTACCTTTTAATCTCAACCAAACCTCTCTATCTCCCGATCGTATAAAATTTGTATACCAATCTTTTTCATGTAATCTTCTATCACTGAAAAAGTAGCCCCATCCCTCAGGTATGGTTTCGTTACACATAAATATTCTTATCATATGTATGTTCAGTTTGTCGTATATCATAGCATAATTAACAATGGAATATATATCTTGCCTATATACTTCATAACCAAATTGACTAAAATTGAACTCTCTTTTTAAAAAACTATATACCGTTGAATTATATGCTATATTTTCACTGATTTCTCTGATAATTTGCATTTTTTGTGTTATGTCATCTTTAAGATAGCTTAAATGTTTCTTACTTTCTTCTATTACATCCTTTTCATAAAACCGCTGTGCTTGATAATAACTATAACTTGACATGACCATGACAGGAATAAATACCAATAATATGTAAGCTATTGTAAATTTGTTTATCATGCTCATGTTTCTAATACGATTTTTCATATAAACCCAACCTTATAATTAGTTAGTATAAAAGAATAGAAAGTCAAGTCCAAAATAGTGTGTAAATTACCTCGGCGGTAAAATATTTTGCAGTTTTTAGAAATAAAATTTTGTACCTTGAAAAATATAAGCGTTTAT
>JAWLDD010000099.1:0-8230 GCA_041686815.1 Candidatus Atribacteria bacterium
CTTTATAGCTTGTCCATCTGTATTCATCTACGGTTTTTGCAAGATTTGCCTTGACTGGATTCTGGTGTATATATCGAAGGACTGTCATAAAGTATTGAAAATTCTCCACAACCTCGCTCTTAAATCTATCCTGGAAAAGGTGACCACATCTGTCATATTTGGTATTGTACCAATAAACGTAACTAGCTGATATACGCTTAATAATATCTGAAATGGTTTTATCAGTCTCTTGTATTAGCAAATGTATGTGGTTATCCATCAGGCAATAACCAAATAATCTATAATTACAGATTTCCTTATACTCCGCTAAAGTATCAATAAATCTCATCCTATCCTGATTGTCTTCAAATATGGTTTGACGGTTAATACCCCGTAGCATTATATGATATATTCCCGTACTGCTTTTTTCCCTAGCCACCCTTGCCAAGATACCACCCCTACTATACCCTCTAATAAAACAAGGCAGCGAAACCTAGCGGTCTAACTGCCTCGTTGATAGCTATATTTTAGCACTTTATGCTCCAAATGGCAATAATTATGCAATTAATAATGGTGTCTAAAATGAGCCACGGGACCTGTCCCCATGGCACCTATGGCACAGCTATATCCTTTCATAGACTTGAAAGAAATAGTGGTAGGGATTTTTCTCATTTTTCTCTCCCATAACCTTAGATACCAACTTCCACTCGTCATAATCTATTTCAGGGAAATAGGTATCCCCTTGGAATTCATGATCTATATATGTCATATAAAGCTTTTTTGCGTAAGGCAAAAACATGGAATATACTTCTGCTCCTCCTATAACAAAGGTTTCCTGCTCACCTTTTGTCATATCCAGAACTTCTTCCAAGGAATGGGCTATAAAGCAGCCATCCTGGATATACCTCCTATCCCTTGTCAGCACAATGTTTTTTCTTCCTTTAAGTGGCTTGCCTATGGATTCAAAGGTTTTACGACCCATAACAACGGTGCTGCCCATAGTTAGGTCCTTAAAATAGGCTAGATCAGCGGGAAGTCTCCAAGGCATGCTGTTATTGCTGCCAATAACCCTATTTCTTCCCATGGCAAAGACTAGGGATATCATACCGATATCTCCCCTTTTATATGAGGATGAGGATCATAGTTTATAAGCTTAAAATCTTCATACCTAAAGTCATATATGGAAGAAACATCTCTTTCTATAACCATCTGCGGTAGATCTCTAGGCTGCCTTGTAATTTGAAGCTTGGTCTGCTCAATATGGTTGAGGTATATATGGGCATCACCTAAGGTGTGTATGAATTCCCCAGGTTTTAATCCGCAAACCTTGGCCACCATCATAGTAAGCAGTGAATAGGAAGCAATGTTAAAGGGAACGCCAAGAAATACATCCCCGCTCCTTTGATAAAGCTGGCATGAAAGCCTGCCATTGGCTACATAGAACTGAAACAAACAATGACAGGGTGGAAGCGCCATCTTATCTATATCGGCTACATTCCACGCACTGACAATATGCCGTCTGGAATCAGGATTGTTCTTAATGCTCTCAATAACCCGGTCAAGCTGGTCTATATGACCTCCGTCAGGGGTAGGCCATGACCTCCACTGAAATCCATATACAGGACCTAAGTCCCCATTTTCATCAGCCCATTCATCCCATATCCTTACGCCATGCTCGTTGAGATATCCGATATTGGTGTCTCCTTTAATAAACCAGAGAAGCTCGTATATTATTGATTTCAAATGAAGCTTTTTAGTTGTGAGAAGGGGAAACCCCTCATCTAGATTGAACCTCATCTGATATCCAAAGATACTTATTGTTCCTGTCCCGGTTCTATCTTGTCTCTCGACACCTGTGCTTAGTATATGCTCTAAAAGCTCCAGATACTGCTTCATATTAAGCTCATAACCTCCTTCATTCGTTATCCTGTAACCTTGATCTGAGTTCCGGCCTCTTATCTGTACTACTGGACAACCAATGCTAAAATATACCCTTTTAGATGATATCTAAAACAGCTTAACAATTATCTCCCTATGGGCATAGCGCAATTGATAAGTGGACAGGCTATAGCAATTATAATGTTGAGATCAACTAGCACGACGAGTTAATCGCCCCATCTAATACTGCACTTTTACAGGAGTACGGGTTCTTGCTGATTCCATTATAGCAAGTAATGCTAGCGATGTATTGGCTGCATCGTATATAGTAACAGGGAATTCACTTCCATCCAAAATGCAATCAACAAATGCACGAATGCTTTCAAATGCGAACCCTTTTGGCTTGCCAAAAATAGAGTTCTGTACTAATACGTCAGGTATAGTCACCTTATCATCGGTATATTGCTGAATTAAATTGTGGTTACTAGCATCAATTGATATCATACCCTTAGTCCCCAAAATATTAAACTTTATATCGTTTACGCAGGGATTAGCATTGGGCGTAATCCACCCGTTCTCCATATGAGCTATTCCACCTTTTTTAAATTCTAGGGTTGTTAAATATACATCTATGGTATCTACACCTAGATCCTTAAGAATACCTTCTCGGCTTACACTGTATACACGTTCTACTTCATCCTGGAAGAACCAACGCAGAGTATCCAAGCTATGACTCCCCAAGAACCATAGTATAGAGGATTGTGCTGCCCATGATATCATATCCGTTGCTACCCATTTAATATCATTCAGCCGCATATACCCGCTATATACTTCACCTAGTTCCCCTCGCTCCACTGCCTGGTGTGCTGCATTAAATGGAGGACTCCACCTATTGTGTAAATCCACCATGGCACGCACATTATTGGATTCCACGGCATCTATTATCCGAAGTACATCATCACGAGTTGTTGCTAGTGGCTTTTCTATCAGAATATGCTTTTTGTGGTTTGCAGCTGAAATAGCGATATCAGCATGGGCAAAATCCGGCGTTACAATGGCAACAGCATCACAATCTGAATTGCGAAACATGTCCTTATAATCGTCATATACCGCTTCCACGCCTAATTTGTCACCCAATACTTTGGCCTTAGCATAATCAATATCACAGATAGCTACAACTTCTGCAAATGGGTGACTCTTATAGATTCTTGCATGATTTTCCCCCCAGATACCTGCTCCAACTATGGCCATTTTAAGTTTAGAATTCACAATAACCCCTCCTTGTAATTAAAAAGTGTTAACATATTGTAAAAATGAGCATTATACTCAATAAAACTTCACTATAAACCAGTTAGAACATCCATACCACTAATGATCTATCAATAGAGTCCGAATCTATTTAGGTCATTTATCTATCTCAATATTACAAACACTTATCTTACCCGAAATAGGAGATCTGCTCTAGATTTTCAAAATTCATTTGATTCAGATCTTCTTCTGTTCTTACGTCTTTAACGACTACCTTTATCCTTGAATCTGAGAGAATATCCTGGTTTAATAAGTAATTAACTTCAAACTGTGATGTAAGCTCCCGCGGAATATTATGTCCTGGTGCAATTAGCTGCACATCATTGGCCTTTAGTATGTTAAACATTGGTTCCCAAAGGTATACTGCTGATGTAGCACCAAAGGGATTATCAGCTATAATTACCTTTTTAGTTCTGGCAGTTGTTATATTTGCAGATAATAGGCGTATATAGGAGATCAAGCACACTGCAAAAATAAAGTATAACGCATTGGACTGACCTTCAGAACCTACTGCATTCTCCCATTTTAAATAACGACTATGTTCTCTAATACTTTCCATCTTATATAGTCTCACCACTGCTCTTTCCATATTGGTAACCTGAGCTAAAAGCTCTTTCGTTGATAGCTTATTTGCAATACTGGTGCGGTTAATAATTCCTTCTTCGTTTACTTCCTGGATAATGGCATTTATATGGTTCTCCATTCTGGCAACTTTCTCTCCACTTTCAAAATCATAAAAGTCCATTCTTACCATATTCTCTCTTTTGCCCTCTACTTGGATTCTAGATAGGGCAGGAAACTTCTTTAGTATATCCAAGACAGAATCTGCCCGCTTTATACACCTTTGCACGAATTCATCTTGGTAGCTTTTAAGCAAGTTTATATCCTCCTGAATTTTATCCACCTTTTCATCGATAATAGCTATAGAATATCCAAGCTGACCAATGAGTAAACGGCAGGATTGCAAGGTGTCGGGAATTACTAGTTCTACCAACTCATTTACAGGATCTTTAATAAAGAATCCTTCAGAATCTTTTTGAATGGATCTTTTTACTTGTCTCCAAGTTTGCTCCCAATCCTTAATTCTATTAATATGATTATAATAAGCATTAGAAAAAGTCTGATAGCTTTCGACCCTCTGTGCTGTTACATCTGTTCTTAATGAAATATTCTCTCTTAATATAAAATCCCTATATGCGTTTAATTCACGGCTGAGATAATCAGCATTTTTATTTAGAGTTTCAAGTTTACCTTCCAAAGATTTTATTTCGCTGTTATAAAGAGTAATTATTTGTATAGCATCCTCTATAGCTTTCTTTATCCCATACCGAGATTCGTATCTACTGGTTCTAACCTCAATATTCTCATCCAGTTGCCTTCTTTCAGCAGTTATCTGCCCTTCTAAAAGGTTTATTTTTTTCTCAAGGTCATCGTAATTTTTCTTTAGTGTATCTATTTTTATTCGCAGGCTCTTTACTTCGCTTTCAAGTGAACGTATATAATCAAGTTCAGGCTCTGTCAGTATTTCTCCCGATAGTTCTCTTTCTTCCATCATTTCGATGGTTATACCATAGTGGATTGACATATTCTCTGCACACTTATCCATCAAGTTCTTATGGGCTCGTAAAGTTGCCCTTATACTTTCTTCCTCTTGGAGCCTGTCTTTGTATTTATCATCCAACGCCTTAAAATTGGCTTTGGCATTATCATGATCAATTTCTATTGCATCATCTCCATCAGGGTATATATCATCAAAATTTATAACTTCTTCAAGCTCTTTTTCCATTGACCAAAGGTTACTCTTTATACCTTCTATATCCGCTTCCAAACCTCTTCTATCGCTTGTATTGGAATTCTTTTTTTGGGTTAATTCCGCTAGTCCAATATTGAGTAACTCTAATTCCTGCTCTATTCTTTGAAGCTCTCTTTCAGCGTCTAGATTGGCATTGTTTAGCTTCATCAATATTTCAGCTTTTTTTGCTAATTCCTCGGTAAAGCCCATATCATTAATTAATGCTTCTTTACTTCTTATTAACTCCTCTTTCTTGCTCATCAATTTTCGTAGCAAAGCTTCATTTTCTCTTATAGAAGATCTACATTTTTCCAATTCTTCACTCAGTCTATTACGCTTGTTCTGTTGCTCCCATACAGCTTCACTGGCAAACTCTATCTCAAAATCTTGTAGCTGTGTCAATTCGGTGTTGTATGTTTCTGATTTATCTTCTAGAGTTAGAATCAGATTTCGTATATCATCCAAATCATCCACAAGGCGATTCTTGTACTCATTAAAAGCATCTACCGATAAAATCAGACTTTCATTCACTGACGGAAACATGACCTCCTTAAAGTCTAACTGCTCTTCGCCTCTTATGATATCAACATCCATAATGGGAATGGGATAATCGCTGTAGAGATTACTAATATTTAATTTGCCCCTTTTTAACCTGACAAAGGATTCATGATCCACTAAGACAGAATAGGGCAGTATAGATATCTGCTTCAATATAATTTCACGATCATATTCTTCTAGAGTCTTTAAGTATTCTATTCCTGATTGGATAAAAGCACATTTGCTTCCTATCCTATCCACTAATGCCAATATCTCCTCATTAGGTATATAGAAACCATATTCATCCAGTAGTTGGATCTTTTTTTCCGTTGTTTTCTCTTCAAGTCTTTTTTGAATCAGCTGTTTCCTATTATTCTCTAATGCTTTTACAAGTTTTGCCTTTAATTCGGCTAACCCTTCCGTAGCATAAAGCCTACATTTATCTTCAACCTGCTTTAATGCCTGCCTATATTTATCCAAGTATTTCTCTGGTTCTTTTAATTCCCAACTTAAATCATTTTTTCTGCTTTCATTGTCTGATATCTTGCTCTTTACTTTTTCATGGTTTTCCATATTAGTTGCCAATTCAGTATCCATATTAGTCAAAGATTCTTCAAGTTTTGCTTTTTTCTCGTTTGCTTCCTTCAAAAATGATTCCTGGTCAATAAGTATGTCGAAACGGCCATGGTTATTGAAATAGTCTCTAAAGTTATTTATTTCCTTATCATATTTAGCGATCTCATCGTTTTTAATTTGTGCCCTTGCATTTGCAGAGCCAATGTCAATATTAGTTTGACCAATCTCAACATCGATTTGCTTATTCTTCTCCTCAAGAGATTCTATTTCTTTAGATTTAGCAAATAGCTGGTCTTTTATATCCTTGATAGCCTTTTTCAAGACAGCTTTGTATAAAGCACCTGCTTTGTTATACTCCTCTAGAGTCCTCCCCTTGTCAATAGAAAAAATCTCCAACTTCTTCTGTTCCGTTAGATATTTGGCCTTTTCATTTTTATATTGGACATACTCCTTTCTAGCATAGGCCTCTTTCAAAATATCTTCCTGTCTATTAGCTTCATGGGTCAGGGTATCCTGCTGTTCTTTAATGGACCTTTGCTTAGCGACCAAAGCATTCTTATCAAATTCTAAAAGCTGTATATCTAATAGTTTTCTCTCCTGCTCTATTCTTCTTTTGTTTGCAAGTTTTGTATCTAACTCAGCCCCAGTCAGGGCAATGTTTTCTCTTACCTCTTCTAAATCAATAGCTAATAAATTTCTGATCTTTACTGCTTCCTTCTGCAGTCCTTCTTTTTCGAGAAAATATTCTTTCATCTGTTCGGATGTATCTAATACTCGATTGTAGAAATTGCGAATTTGATTATATTCCTCAAGATGTTCCTTATCCTTCATCAATCTCCCTAAGCTCTCTCTAATCTCTATTAGCGTCTCTGCCAGATGTTCATTTTTTTCATCATTAAATGTACTTGATCTACTGCCCCCATTCTCAGTATCATCAATTATGGGAAGCAGTAGATTCTCTATCAATCTCCTTGAGGTCTTATTTTGCCTGAAGTATTTCTCTATGCTATTTTCACCACTGTTTATCTCTCGGATGATTTTCCATTCTGTGCTGATAAGGTTATGGCTGCCAATGAATTCCATGTATTCGCCCTTTTTATCAAATATACGAGTCGGTATATTCCGCTGTACCATCTTTTTCAAATCACCGTGTAGCTCATCGTAACCTTTGTACATTTTTCCATTCCTATCTTCTTTGACAAGTTCTAGTGAATAGATATCATATTGCATAGGTTGATCATAAAAAATAACATAATTATAATAATCGACACCTTCATTAATAATATCCAAATCCTGTTCAAAAGGTATATCGTCCAATCTGTGATTATCCCCTCGGCTTCTTTTCTTTCGAGCACAAAAACCGGTCAACATATAGTTATATCGTTCTCCCTCATCGAGAATCCATTCAACCAAAACGTGTGAAGTTCTATCCTTGCCTCCCAAAAAGATATTCTTAAACGGTTTATCATCCCTTAATGATGTATTAGGTAGGACTACTTGTAATAGCATCATGAGAAGGACGGACTTACCACCGCCATTTTCAAGATCATAGGTGGCGGATTTACCCGAAAAATTCAATCGGAAATCATCGAAAAAAGATTTAGCGTCATTGAAAGCTACGTTCACCAATCTGACTCTGTTTATATAGGGCATTATTGTTTGACCTCCAATTCATTGATATAGGAGAGGATATCGTTTTTGTTTTCCCGATCTTCATAGTAATAGTATATTATGGCTTTAAACCGATCTGTAGGAAATATCAGATTCCGCTCATTGTCTATAACTATTAACTCCTCATTCTGCAAAAATGTACAAATGTTTCTAACAAAGGATATTTTATCGTTTTTCCCTCGTAATGGCATGTCCTCTCTTGCGTCAGCCAAGTGAACCCAAACCCTACATATATCAGCAAAATTGAATTGATACTCCCTGCTAGCGGATTCCAGATCATCGATTTTGATAAGTGCTTCGAATTTATTAGTTATCTCCTCTACTAGAGCTGAAAATCTTATATAATTGATGGCTGTGTCAATACCTGATTCCTTATAAAACATGGTGATAAGTATCATAATGATAAAATAGCAAAGGTAAAGCTCGTCATTCCGAATTATGTATGGTATTTTCCGTTTGAGTTCATCGTTGGTATATCCAAAGACCTTG
>JAWLDD010000100.1:0-8208 GCA_041686815.1 Candidatus Atribacteria bacterium
AGCCATCATTACCTTTGCTACACCAAACCTCTTAACCATCTTATTCCTTCTATCCCATATATTTTACAACCATAGGAGGAGACAGTTTTCTCATTGGCCTTATGATGTTTTTAGGAGCTATGGCTGAAGTTCCCTTTTTGATATTGGGCAATAAGATGGTTAAGAGGTTTGGTGTAGCAAAGGTAATGATGGCTGCTGGAACAGTCACTGGAATTCGTTGGCTTCTCTTATATTTGATCAGCAACCCTATACTGGCTATAGCGGTAAATCTTTTGAACGGATTCAGCTTCATGGGATTTCACTATAGCATGACCATGTTTTTGGATACCAACGTACCAAAGGATTTAAAGAGCACTGGGCACTCGGTCAACTCCTTTATAACAACATTTTTCAGTAGAATAGTATTTGGGTACATAGGGGGACTAGCCAGTGACGCTTTTGGTACTGATAATATGATGCTGGTCTCCGGCATAGTTACCTTAACTGGAGTGATAGCCTTTACCATATGGCTTAGCAGAATTGAAAGGGTAACGGATAAGAAATATCTTACCGCATAAAATAGGATGGGAAAAGAATAAGATGCGAAAAGAATAGGATGCGAAGCAAAATAAGAGGCGGATAAAAATTCCGCCTCTTATTGTATCTATAGATATAGGATTATTTTGACTTTATTTCGGTCCAGATTCTGTCGTAAACCTCTAGGGTATCGCTGAGATCCTGGAATACCTCACAGTTTTCTAGTAGGTCGTCGCTGGGATATGCTGTTGGATCGTTTAACAGTTCCTCATCCAGCAATTTCATGGCTTCGGTATGTGGGGTAGAGTAGCCGATATAGTCGGTATTGCGAAAAGCTATGTCGGTCTCACACAGGAAGTTTATAAACTTCTCGGCTGCCTCTTTTTGATTGCTGCTCTTTGGGATTACCGCAGAGTCAAACCATAGGTTGCCGCCTTCCTTTGGGAGAACATACTCCAGATCCGGGTTTTCCCACTTCATGGCAACTGCATCTCCTGACCATACTACAGCTAGTGCCGCTTCTCCAGCTACCATCTTATCCTTTACCTCGTCACCTACATAGGCCAGTACCAAGGGCTTTTGCTCCATCAGCTTTTGCTTGGCCTCTTCCAGTTCATCCAGGTTTTTGCTGCTCATGGAGTATCCCAGCATCTTAAGGGTGAGGCCTATAGAATCCCTTTGGCTATCTAGCATCAGTATTTGCTTTGCATATTTCTCATTCCAAAGGATTTCCCAGCTGTCCACAACGTCATCCACCATGGTCTTGTTGTAGACAATTCCCAGAGTCCCCCACATATAGGGAACCGAATACTCGTTGTTGGGGTCAAAGGACAAGTTCTTAAACTTGTCATCTATATATTTGTAGTTGGGTACATTGTTTAAGTCAATTTTGTGGAGCATATCCTCGTTTATCATTCGGCTGATCATGTATTCAGAAGGGAATGCCACGTCATAGGTGCTGCCCCCGGATTTCAAGCTTACATACATATCTTCGTTGGTAGCATAGGTGGTATATATGACCTTGATATTATATTCCTTCTCAAAATCCGTGATAACACTCTTGTCTATATAGTCGCCCCAGTTATAAACTCTCAAGGTAGCGCTATATGACTGTCCGCATCCGCTAAAGAGCAGGATAAAGGCCATAGCTAATACTATTAGCCCGGTTAGTTTTGCTGTTAATTTGCCTTTCATATTGCATTCTCCTTTCCGGAATTATTGACTGTTCTCTTATTGACGATAAGGAGCAATAAAAGAACAGTTATAAACATCAGGGTTGATAGAGCATTTATAGTTGGGTTTATGCCCCGTCGCGCCATGGAGTGGACTATAATGGAAAGATTTGACACCCCTGCACCGGTGGTAAAATAGCTTATGACGAAATCATCGATGGATAGGGTAAAGGCTAGTATCATCCCTGTGATCACACCTGGCATTATTTCAGGTAGAATTACCTTCCTAAAGGCATAGAATGGGGTTGCCCCCAGATCCAATGCTGCCTCATACAGATGCTTGTTCATCTGCTTCAGCTTAGGGCTTATGGAGAATATCACGTAGGGGATATTGAAGGTTATGTGGGCCAGCAGAAGGGATACAAACCCTCTTTCCATATTTACGAATACAAAGAGCATCATAAGGGATATACCTGTCACTATATCCGGGTTTAGCATGGGCAGATAGGTTAAGTTGATTATGATGCCCTTGCTAAACTTATTCATGTTGTGGATGCCCAAGGCTGCAATCATACCGATTATGGTTGCTATTAGGGCTGATAAGACGGCGATAATTAATGTATAGTAGAGGGCCGACATTATCTCCCTGTCCTTAAACAACTCCACATACCATTTTAGAGTAAACCCACCCCAATTACCTCTGGATTTGGATTCGTTGAAGGAAAATATCATCAAAATCAGGATGGGGGCATAGAGAAACAAAAATATCAAGGCAATATAAGATTTTTTTAGAAAACGGATCAAAACAATCCCCCTCCTTCATTTTCCTTTTCATATTTAGACATAATTGCCATACTAAACAATATCAATATCATCATCACGATGGAAAGGGCGGAACCAAATCCCCACTCTCCGGTATATATAAACTGCTGTTCAATGAGGTTACCTATAAGGGTAAACTGACCACCGCCGAGAAGTCGGGATATTACGAAGGTGGTAACCGCTGGCATGTATACCATGGTGATGCCCGATACAACTCCTGGAAGGCTCAAAGGAAAGATAACCTTTTTGAATACGGTTCTTGAGTCAGCACCTAAATCTTCTGCAGCTTCAATGATACTCTTGTCGATCTTGATAAGTACAGAGTAGATAGGTAGAACCATAAAGGGCAAAAAGTTGTATACCATGCCCAGCACAACAGCTCCCTGGTTATACAACAGCTCCATCCTAGGCAGCCCTATAAAGGAGATGATATTGTTGATTACACCGTTTTTCTCCAGCAGGGTCAGCCATGCGTAAGTTCGGAGCAAAAAGTTCATCCACATGGGTATAACCACCAATAGTATAAGCACTCTTTTATGTCTATATTCTTTACTAGCAAGGATCATAGCTAGGGGATAGCCCAGCACAAGGCATACCGCTGTACTTATAAGCGCTAGATACAGGGATCTAACCAATACCATAATATAGATAGGTTCAAAAAACCTTTTAAAGTGATCCAACGTGAAGACTATTCCCTGATCCGTGGGCTTGGTAAAACCGTAAAAGAGTATCAATACCAGGGGAATCAGGATAAACAGTATCATCCATACTACGTAGGGGTATGCAATCCAACTCTTCTTCATGGCTGTCTCACCTTCTTCATGATATGAATGTCGTCAGGTAGGATATTGATTCCTACAATACTGTCCACAGGTTCCATTAGGGTACTGTGTACCATCCATTTTATACCATTGGATTGCACCATCATCTCATAGTGTACGCCCTTAAATAGGACGGATATTACTCTACCTTCAATCATACCCTGGCCACTGGGCACCAATTTGATGTCCTCGGGTCTAATTACTACGTCTACCTCTTCGTTATTGGCAAAGCCTTTGTCCAGACACTTGAAGCGATGGCCTGCAAAGTCTACAACATAGTCCTCTATCATAACCCCGTCTACGATATTGCTGGCACCAATGAAATCCGCCACAAAGGCATTTTTGGGCTCATTATAGATATCTATGGGGGTACCAATTTGCTGGATATGTCCTTCATTCATGACCACTATTGTATCGGACATGGTAAGGGCTTCCTCCTGGTCATGGGTAACATAGACAAAGGTGATACCAAGTTTTTGCTGTATATTCTTAAGCTCGATCTGCATACCCTTGCGTAGCTTTAGATCAAGGGCTCCTAAGGGTTCATCCAAAAGCAATACATCTGGCTCGTTGACCAAAGCTCTGGCAATGGCCACTCGCTGCTGCTGGCCACCGCTTAGAGAATCCACAGAACGATGCTCAAAGCCCTTTAAGTTGACCAAGCTAAGCATTTCCTTTACTTTTTCATCAATGAGCTTTTTGTCCATCTTCTTAATGTTAAGTCCAAAAGCGATGTTTTCCGCCACGTTCATATGGGGAAATAGGGCATACCTCTGGAACACGGTATTGACTTTTCGCTTGTAGGGAGGAACGTTTGTAATATCCTCTCCTTCAAACAAAACCTTTCCCGTTGTAGGCTCTTCAAATCCACCAATTATTCGGAGGGTAGTAGTTTTCCCACACCCGCTGGGCCCTAACAGAGTCAAAAATTCGTTGCGCCTAATATAAAGGTTTATGTTCTCCAACACGGGTGTGTCATCGAACGTTTTAGAAATATCTACTAAGTTGATGATTTCATAGGACATTTTATCATACCCCCTAATTACTAATAACACGTAAAAAGTTTGCTAATCAGAATAATTAGAAACTGGGTGGCGACGATACCCACAGTATCGTAGCTGAATATCTGGATTCATTGGTTATATAATGAACCAATGAAGGTTTAAAATAAAAGCTTTCGCCTTTCTTTACCTTAAACTTTTGGTTCCCCAAATGCAAAATAATAGTTCCGGACATAACATATCCAAATTCTTCGCCGTCGTGGGGATCGTCGGGCTCGGAGGAGCCATTAGGCTGTAAAACCATTAATATAGGCTCCATTCGGTTTTTTTGAGAGTTTGGAACTATCCACCGTATGGAATGTCCTAGTTCCTTATCCTCTTGGATAAAGACGTCATCTTTATGGAAGACGATCTTTTCGTCGTTGTTTTCATTAAAAAAATCCTTAAGATTAGTTCCCAAGCATTCCAGGATATCCATAAGTGTAGCTATGGAAGGAGAGGTGAGATCTCGCTCTACTTGAGAAATAAATCCTTTGGACAATTCGCAGCGATTGGCCAATTCCTGCTGAGTAAGTCCATTTCTTATTCTTAAATGCTTGATTTTTTCACCAATGCGCATAGCCAATACTCCTTCCGTACCTGTTTTGAGTAACTAAACTTTTTGTTTACACCTGCTAAACAAACGAACAATATATTTGTAGCACAATATATTGGGAATGTCAACACTAAAAAATCATTTTTGAAGGGTATATTTTGGGGTATAATATTTTAGAGTATTATCTATATATAAAGTGGAAAATTTATAGAAAAAAAGGTTGAAATGCAACAGTAAATAATATATCATATATAGTGTAATCCGTTACATAAGTAAATGTAATATTACACAGATAAGCGTATGTGGTCTGGATGTAATCCATTACATAGGAGGAGCCATGATAACTATTCAGGATGTGGCAAATGCAGCCGGTGTATCTGTAGCAACGGTCTCAAGGGTTCTCAACAATCACCCCTCTGTTAGCAGCAAGACTAGGGAAAAGGTAGAGAAAGTAATAAGAGAGCTGAACTATCAACCTAATCTTTTAGGAAGAAGCCTGCGAAGATCGGAAACCAAGATGATCCTGGTATTGTTACAGAACATATCCAATCCCTTTTATTCAAAAGTTGTGAAAGGGATAGAGGATATTGGCTACAAAAATGGTTACCATATTATGCTATGTAATACGGATTCGGATCCAGCCAAAGAACATGTATATTTAAAACTGCTTAAAAACAGGTTGGTAGATGGAGCCGTCTTTTTAGCACCTGTACTTACCGACCAAGAACTAACCAACATAGGTGAGAACTATTGTGTAGTGCAATGTTGCGAGTATAAAGAGCATGCCCAAGTACCTAGTGTATCCATAGACAATGTAGCTGCTGCCTACAAAGCCACCTATCATCTTATTAGCCTGGGACACAAAAGAATAGGTTTCATAAACGGCAATAGCGGGCTGATATCAGAGAGCCTGAGAGAAGAAGGCTATAAAAAGGCTTTGTGTGACTCTGGGATTGAATTCGACCCACACCTTGTAAGGTACGACAGCTATGGATACCGGGGAGGTCTCAGAGCCACTAAGGAATTTCTGTCCATGGAGGATCCGCCTACCGCCATCTTTGCGGTGTCGGACATCATCGCCATCGGTGCCATAAAAGAGGCAAAGGAAAGTGGTCTTAGGGTGCCAAAGGATTTGGCAGTGGTAGGCTTTGATGATACAGGAATTGCAGCCATGTACGACCCAGCATTGACCACTATATCCCAGCCAAGGTATGATTTGGGTAGAGTAACTATGGAAATATTGATGGAGCGTATAAGGAATAATAACATTGACCACAAACGGATTTTTTTAGAACATAATCTTGTTGTACGCGAGTCTACCATAGGGTAAAATTATATTGTTACTAAGTTTGTAGCTGCCTTAGGGCAACTATAATATAAATATAAATCATAGGAGGAATAAAGATGAGTGCAGAGACAAAAAAAGTCAGAGTTGGAATAATTGGATGCGGCGGAATTGCAAACGGCAAACACATGCCCAGCTTATCCAAGGTTCCAGAAGTTGAAATGGTTGCTTTCTGTGACATCATTAAAGAAAGAGCTGAAAAGGCTGCCAAAGAATATGGCACACCTGATGCTAAAGTTTACACCGACTACAAAGAGCTTCTGAAAGACACCAGCATTGACGTGGTTCATGTATGTACACCTAACAAGTCCCATGCTGAAATCACCATCGATGCCTTAGAGTCAGACAAGCATGTAATGTGTGAAAAGCCCATGGCTAAAACCGCAGCAGATGCTAGAAGAATGGTTGAAGCTGCAAAGCGTACTGGTAAGAAACTGACCATCGGATACCAAAACAGGTTCCGTCCCGATTCTCAATACCTCTATGAAACTTGCCGAAGAGGCGACTTAGGAGACATCTACTTTGCTAAAGCACATGCCATCAGAAGACGTGCTGTTCCTACATGGGGAGTATTCCTAAACGAAGAAGAGCAAGGTGGAGGACCTCTCATCGATATCGGAACCCATGCACTGGATCTAACACTCTGGATGGTTGACAACTATAAGCCAAAGACAGTTGTTGGAACTGCATATCGTAAACTGGCTGACCAACGCAATACCGCTAACGCATTTGGCGATTGGGATCCTGAAGAGTTTACAGTAGAAGATTCAGCATTTGGATTTGTAGTAATGGAAAATGGTACAACCATTATCCTAGAATCCAGCTGGGCACTCAACACCCTGGATGTAGGGGAAGCTCAAACCACCCTATGCGGAACCAAGGCCGGTGCTGATATGAAGGACGGTCTCCGTATAAACGGCGTTGACCTAAATAAAATGTACACCAAGAAGCCTGATCTGGGAGTAGGCGGAGTTGCATTCTATTCAGGACAATCCGAAGATCCTGGATACAAAGAAGCAAGAGCATGGATCGACGCTATACTCAACGATACCGATCCCGTTGTATTGCCTGAACAGGCTCTAGCAGTAACCGAGATACTAGAAGCTATCTACGAGTCTGCTAAGACTGGAAAAGCTGTTACATTTTAATTAATCCTATAGACTTTTACTGGTTAACGGACTATATTAAATTTCCATTTATATAGTCCGTTAATTAGAATTATTTAATAAAGATAGGAAGGGGATATATCATGAAACTAGGCGTAATGACTGTTTTGTTGGGCAATATGAATGTTGAGGAAGCCTTTAAGTACCTTAGCGAATCTGGCGTTCAAGCTGTAGAGCTAGGGGCAGGTGGATTCCCCGGCAAAGCCCATGCAAATCCAGATGAACTATTAAATGACGATAAAAAGCTTCAACAACTAAAGGACTTGACTGAAAAATACAATCTGGAAATCAGCTCTCTTAGCTGTCATGGAAACCCTGTCCATCCCCAAAAGGAGATTGCAGACAGCTTCCATCAAGACTTTCAAAAAACCGTACTTCTGGCAGAAAAACTGGGTGTATCCAGAGTTAATACCTTCTCAGGCTGCCCTGGAGATTCACCTGATTCCAAGTATCCAAACTGGGTAACCTGCCCATGGCCCGATGACTTCTTAAAGATCTTGGAATATCAGTGGAACGACGTTTTAATTCCTTACTGGGAAAAGACAGTGGCCTTTGCCAAGGATCACGGAGTGGATAAGATCTGCTTAGAGATGCACCCCGGATTTGCAGTATACAACCCTGAAACACTGCTAAAACTTAGAGCAGCTGTAGGGGATGTTATAGGCGCAAACTTTGACCCCAGCCATCTGTTCTGGCAGGGCATTGATCCCGTTGCAGCCATCCGAGCATTAGAAGGTGCCATCTATCACTTCCATGCCAAGGATACCAAG
>JAWLDD010000101.1:0-6700 GCA_041686815.1 Candidatus Atribacteria bacterium
ATAGGCTTCCACCTTTGCTGAAATCATTGGATCCTTCTATGGTTTCCCAGAAACTGGTGGCTCCTTTATACAGCATATAGCCCCAATCCTTCTCTATCCTATCAAATACTATTTTGGCATATTCATCAGAGCCATGGAGCAATGCTTGGTACTTATACAGGGAGTGACTCAAAGTGGTCTTAACCAGACCATTTTCATCTTCTGCCAGCCTTGCCTTTAAGAGAGCTACCCTTTCTTGGCTGCATGCTCCTGCACAGATAATTAGCGCTTGGGTAAGCTCAGCGTAGTGGGCTTCGCATCCTTCTCCTATATAGGTAGTAAATACCTGCTCATTTTCATTCCAAAACACTTCGTTGATAGCCTTTTTCACCTCATTGGCGCAGCTTAAGTATCTATCGGCCAATTCATGCTGTTCACATGCCTCAGCCAGCTTTGCTCCAGCTACGAGGGCCATAGCAAAGAAAGCGTTGAGAGGAGCATCAAACCGCTTGGTCTTAAGTCCTTTGCCTCGGAAGATTTCTGGATGATCCAATCCATCTGCCCATTCATAGAAGTGCCAATATCTATTGCCCTGTGGTGAGACCAATAGGCCTTCTTCCATATTTGCCATATAGGTATCAAGCATAAATTTTACCTTTGACATGGAAGTTCTAGCCAGGTTTGTCCTTCCACTATATAGCAGATGATCTGCCAACTCCATTATCCAGGCCATGCTAAAACATGGGATGGTAATGGGCACCTCTGCTGGGGCACAAAGCTCTAGATATCCATCTTCCTTTAGTCCTTTGCCTAACAGATCAAAGGAAGCCTCGGGAAAATCATATTCGCCAAAGCAATAATATCCACAAAGTGCTTGATTTCTGGAATCCATGCTATAGAGAGCTTGCTCCCTCCATGGAGTATCTTCATAGTGCTCATGCATGCACAGATGAAGGGTTCTGATGCCCACATCGTAGATCTGATTCCATAGGCTGTTGGGTGAAACAAACTGGCCTTTTATTTCAACAGGATATTCGGTAGGTCTTATCCCAGCATAGTAAAGGACAAATTCATCCTGTACATTGCTTATGTGCAGTTCGATATAACGGCCACCTAGTCTTGTGGTATAGTGGGTAAACCTTTGCCTTCCACCCTTGGAAATGTATCTATTGGCAAAGTTTCTTCCTCCAACAGCAGCTCTCACCCGTAAATCATCTATGTGCTGACCATAGCCTATATCCACTATGGTTCCGGGATTGGCTGAAAGTTCAATGTCAAAGAGTCCTGCTTCCTCCCTGCCAGCATCAATGACTAGATATATCCCTTCATTTGGTTTCATATTGTTCATTTTGAATCTTCCGCCGTCTTGACATGGCAAGTGGCCATCAAAACCTTCATGGAATATATCTTCCATCAACAAGGGAGAAAGATAATCGCTTTGTATTAGCTCAGCAACCGTTCTGTTATCATCACCAAGTCTTATAAATTTACCCTGGGCTATTATACTACAATCTACTCTATCCTTAATAACAAGCTTCCTAATGGGACGCTTGCTGTAGGTCAATTGCTTGTTATCAAAGGATCTATCTATTATACAGGAGGGCTTCCATTCATGGCCCATCTTATAGTCGGGCTCTGTCCAGTCGTCCTCCCTCTGTGCATCATATTGATATGTAAAGGAGAGCTGTACCGTTATTTTGGGTACAGGCCCATTTTTATATGACGAAGATTTACGACAATAAACCCTTTCATCGCTTAATATAGTGGAATCTCCGGCATCCAATACAAACCACAGCCCAGGCTGTCCCTTCATATATGTTGAAGTACTTTCCCCCTGATAGTATACCATTATACATAGTGCATTTTTACCAGATCTTATAAAGCTTTTGACATCCAGTACATCGTACACTTTATCATAGGGATAGTCAGAATACTGGCCACAGGCTACAAAACTTCCATTGAGCCACACTACGTAATCGGTATCAGCAGAAATATACAGCTTGTATTCATGATCCTGCAATGATTCCAGGTTGAACTCATGTCTAAACTCCGCGTATTGATTTACTAGATTCTCTCTATCAAACCATATCCAAGATGCACCAAAGTCTTGCACGTTCTCCATTCTATCACCTCATATGCTTTTGTTAGTACCCAGTTGATCCACTTTAGACCGAAAAAAACGGTTTATCCTGAAGACAACAAATCTCTATACTCTTGAGGCGTTATATTTGTTATCTTCTTAAAGAACCGCGTGAAGTAGGATGGGGTCTTAAAACCAACTTCAGCTGCGACCTCGTGGATTTTTATCTCTTCCTGCTTTAGCATCTCCATTGCTTTTTCAAGTTTGACCTGAGTAATATACTCCGACAAGGTCTTTCCGGTGGTCTGCTTATAGAGTCTGGATAGGTAACTGGGGTTAAAATGCACTATCTCGGCTAATCGCACTAATGATATATCCTCTCCCACATTCTCTTCAATATATTTATTTATATAGGATATCACCTTGTTAGTGCTGTGTATCTGGCTATCAGATCTATACTTGAAGATAAGATAAGCTAATTCCAGAAAATAGCTGATCATACCCTCATAGCTATTATGGCTATCCATTCGAGTCAGCTTGTTAAGATCTATATCAAATGCTATCTTGTCCAACAGATCCCAGTTGTTTATATAGGTAATAAAGGTAGCTACCAAGGAATAGTATACCTCCGTTAGCGTGCTTTGCATATTATATTCCATCTGTCTAATGGATTTCATCATTTCCTTTAGAACTTGGGTGAAGTTTTCTTTTTCTCCGTTTTCCAGAGCATTTTTTAACATCTCTAGCTTTCGTTGCTGCATATCCCTCTGAAGATCCTGTTGGTCAATCTTTGTTATGGAGTTGTATCTGCTTGGGTTTGCCTTGCTGTCATTCATAAGCAATATCTCTTGTTCCAAGCCAAATCCCCTGTTTAGCATAAATCTCATGGCAATAAATCTTTCGTATACATTTTCCCATTCGGCGGGCTGATCATCTACAACGAAGGATATTGAGAGATCCATAAGCTCCATACATTTCCCTTGAATAGCATCTAAAGTCCCTTGTACAAATGAAAGGGTCCTCTCCCAAATGTTGACATCAACTTTGCCATTATTATGTTCACTTCTTAATTTTCTTGGCTGTATGAACCATACGATACTAGGACCCTGAAAATGGCATGATACAATAATGGTTGATACCTCTAGATATTCCTTAACAATATTTTGGGTTCCATATATAAATTTGTTCTTTTCCGCTACTGAGAAGCTGGATTCCCACCTATCACATCGCCCTAATAGGAGAAGTATAGGCTGCTGTGGATCAAGCTCTAGCTGCAATTGGTTAAACTGCTGCCTTCGTTCCTCTAAAGGGATCTCAGCTCCGTTTAAAATATCTAACAAGTAATCTCTCTGGAGAATAGGGATTGCCCTGTCTATATCCTCTCTGGCTCTGCGGATTAGAACCTCATTTTTCATCTCGCTCTCCAGGGATTTTATAGCCTTTTTTACTGAATTGATTATCACTGTATCTCCCTCGGTTTTTAGCAGGTAATCTGTGCTATTGTTTCTAATAGCTGATTTCACAAAATCGAAATCGCTATACCCAGTCAAAAATATTATCCTGCACCGAGGCCAGCGCTTGTTGACCTCTTCCTGCAGCGCAAGGCCATCCATACCCGGCATGCAGATATCAGACAGGATAATATCTATTTTAACCTTATCTAGCCAATTAAGTGCATCTACAGCTGAATAAGCACTATAGATATCCAATTCTAGATCATCAATATTCTTAAACAGTTCTACCAAGCCATCAGTTATAATGGGCTCATCATCCACTATTAACAGTCGATACATTGTGATCTCCTTTCAAGAAAATGTCTATTACTGCCTTAAAGCCACCCATTTCACTCTTGGATACCGTAACGCCGCTTGAATTGCCATACTTAAGCTTTAATCGCCGATGAATATTCACAATAGCTGTAGTTTCAATCTCCCCATTCATATGGGAAATCCTGTTTTGCAGCTTTACCAAATCTTCATGGTCCATTCCCTCACCATTGTCTTCTACCGATATGCTAACTCTTTGATCATTACCAGATATATTAATATGGATCTCTCCATCACTCAATTTATTGCCCAGGCCATGTTGATATGCATTTTCTATAAAGGGTTGTAAGATCAAGCGTGGAACCATGATATTAGAATAGTCCTGTACCTCTTGTTGCCATACAACCTTTATGCGATTGCCAAACCTTATGCTCTGTATTTCTATATAATTTCTTACATGTTCTATCTCCTCTTGGAATGGAATAATATCACTGGCGTTTCGAGTTATAAACTGATAATAAGTCCCTAAATGCTTGGTTAGCCTAATGATACTATCATAGTCCTCTAGCTTGGCCATCCTATATATTAAAAATATACTGTTATACAAAAAGTGAGGATTGATCTGATATTGAAGCTGCTTTAATTCAGCATTTTGTGCTCTGATCTTTTGTTCATACATTTGGTCGAATAAGGATTCAATGTTTCTAACCATTTCATTAAACTGTTCATAGAGATATCCAAACTCGTCCTTGTTTTTGCGATGGATGCTGATGTTTAAATTACCTTTCTCCACTTCACCAAAGGCTTCTACCATGCTATCTAAAGGCTGCATAACCATCTTGTAAATCCATATGGCAAAGAAGAAAATGATAATAACCGCTAACCCTGACAATGCCCAAGATAACCTATTATAGCTGTCCAAGGGTCCTAATACTTGTCTTTGGGGTATAAAGGCAAGCAAGGTAGAGTCTAAGTATTCAGAATACTTATATACTAAGAGAAAGTCTTGGTTTTCAATTTTAATGGTTCCCTGTCCTTCTTTACTTTCATAAATCTCATTTCTATTAAAAAGGTTATTTACATTGTATAGTATGCTATGATTGCCACCGCCAATTATATGCCCTGTTTGGTTGTTGACTATAACAACCCCACTCCCAGCGTAGGAGATCAGTTTGTTTAAATCCTTTTCTATCATCCTTTTGGAAAGCTCAACACTAAGATCGAATATGGGGCCTTTAGAATAGGATAGCTTGGGATCTGCAAAAGGCACGTTTAAGAATAGGCGATCATTCCACCATACTATAGGTAAGCCATATAGGCTTGAATGTGATTTCAAAGCGTTTAGTTCTTCTATATCAAGGGGCCGAAGCCCGTTATTTACCGAGATGGTTCTTTCAATTAAGGGTATATGCACATTCACATTTTCTACATAAGGGCTTAAGGTTTTTATCATATTCATATGGGACATAACTCTTAACATGCACTGGATTTTTTCATAGTCCGATATAACCTCAGCTGTTATACTAAGCTTTAAAATATTGGAGTCATTTAGATACTCCCTTTGAACCTTTATAATGCGTTCTACTTCTCTTTCCAAACCGTCTAAATAGTTATAGACCTGTTGTTTTGTAGAAACTAATATCTTCTGCTTAATATCCTTAGCTCCCGATATATTTATAAACAGGCCAAGAAGGTATAAGGGAATAATAACTAAAAGTAAACCAATCAACAATTTTATGAAAATAGAATACCTGTATTTTTCTCTCTTTATAAACACCTATTGGTCGCCCCCTACTATAGTCGCCAATGCTATCCCTTATACCTATTATAACATAATTATTTATAACATAATTATTAATATTTTTAACCTTTTACACTGCCCAAAACAATGCCCTTAGCGAAATATTTCTGCAAAAACGGATAAACACAAACAATAGGCAAAGCACCCATGAATATCTGAGCAGCCTTTAAAGTCCTGTCGGAGACCTCAGCCAAAGAAGTAATGTCTGTGGACGACACTAAGGAAAGGTCCCTTTGGATAACTACTGTTTGTAGATAACTCTGGAGAGGATAATTGTCCGGTGAATTCATGAATATTAGGCCATCAAACCATGAGTTCCAATGACCAACTACGGAGAATAGGGTTATAGTTGCTAGGGCAGGCAGGGAAGTAGGTACATATATCTTCCATAGAGTAGTCCAATGTCCGGCTCCATCTAAAAATGCAGCTTCCTCCATCTCACGAGGCAATTGTCTAAAGAAATTGAGCAGTAGAATAACATTAAACACTGGTACAGCTCCTGGTATAACCAGCGCCCAAATAGTATCTAACAGCTTTGTATCCTTTACTACCATGTAACTGGGAATTAATCCGCCGGAGAACAGCATAGTAATAAAGAATACCCAAGCATAAAAGGTGCGCCACTTGAAATCCCTAACCTCCTTAGACAGAGGATAAGCAGTCAATATGATAAGAAACATATTAATTGCTCCACCTAGAAGGATGCGTTTGAATGAGACACCCATGGATCTTAGAAATTCTGGTCTCTTAAGAACAAAGTCATAAGACGAAGTAGTAAATTCAACAGGCCATAGCTTTACCATACCTGCTGTAGCTGCAGCACTGGAACTTAAAGAGATAGCCGCTACGTGTATTAATGGGAGTAGGCACAAAAGTGCTGCAAATGTCATAATGGAATAGTTAATAGTAACAAACAACAATCTGCTTTTAGATATCTTCATACAACCTTCCTCCTTAGAAGATCCGATAATCTGCAAATCTATATGCTAGATAATAGGAGACAGTAATGAATAAGAATGATACCACGGATTTAAAGAGTCCTACTGCAGTAGCTACACCAAACTGTGCATCCAC
>JAWLDD010000101.1:6710-8189 GCA_041686815.1 Candidatus Atribacteria bacterium
TGTATCAATTATAACTCCACTTTCATATACCTGAGGACTGTATAGGTTGAAGACTTGATCAAATCCTGCGTTCAATACATTACCCAAACTTAAGACTAATAGCAGAACTATTATGGTTCTCATACCTGGCAGAGTAATATGCCAAGTTTGTCTCCATCTTCCAGCACCGTCAACAATGGCCGCTTCATACAGTGATGGATCTATTCCAGCAATAGCTGCTAGATATACAATGGTTCCAAATCCAAATTCCTTCCATACATTGGATAACACCAATGTGAAGGGGAACCACTTATTGTCTCCCAAAAAATAAACTGGTTCTAATCCAACTGCTTGTATAACCTTATTTAATATTCCTTGTGTAGGTGACAGAATATCTATTAATATACCTCCTAAAATAACCCATGACAGGAAGTGAGGCAAATAAATAATGGTCTGTATACTTCTCTTGACCAATTGATTATTCATTTCATTTAGCATAAGCGAGGCAGTTAAAGGAAAAATAAAGCCCGCAACTATCTTCATAAATGAAATATATATGGTATTCCATAATATCTGCATTGTATTTGGTAAATTCATAACGTATTCGAAGTTTCCAAAACCTATCCATTCAGATCCAAATAATCCTTTATTGGGAACAAATCTCTGAAAGGATATGACAATTCCCACCATGGGGCCATAGGAATAAATCAGTATAATTATTAAAGCCGGTATAAGCATGAGATGAAGTGGTAACTGATTCAATCTCTTGCCTTTTTTAGTCATGGCTATTTCCCCCCAATCTATTATATGGATAGTTTAGCAGAGGGATAAAGTCCCTCTGCTAATATCCTTTAATACAGATCAATTTCAGTATTTGTCTAACACCATAGACGTTTATCTATTGGCGTCCCATTCTTTGATTTCGTTAGCGATATCATCTCCGCCTAGCTTCTTCCAATCCTCTACGAATTTATCGAATTCGTCGATAGGATCACCCATGATAATCTTGGTAAATACCTCAACCTCCATCTTTTGCAAGGTTGAGAGCTTCTCTACCATGGTGGGCGTAGGCGCACCAAAGAAGGCATTTCTTACAAAGATATCATCTTTAACATATTTGTCAATGGTCACAAAGGATCCGTTTTCGCCAAATACCCCATCTGCTCCCCAGAATGTATCATCACCTGCTAGATACTTTTCAATTTTCTCATAGGTGTCTAGGGTCTCAGGATTTAGGAAGGATGTATCACCAGTTCGTTTGGCTTCCTTAATATTTAAGTGTTGATCCAGGTTTTTAGTAGCTGGCCACGCCTGAACTGTAGCATACTTGAACTTTTCAATTCCGTCTTGTGAGAAATATTTACCGGGATCTGCTGTAGCGCCCCAACCTTTTTCAATAAACAGGTTAACCAATTTAACTGCTGCTTCAGGATTCTTGGCATCTTTGTTTACAGCATAGAATCCAGTGAAAGGATTGCCTACTTGTGGCCTTGCTTGATT
>JAWLDD010000102.1:0-8128 GCA_041686815.1 Candidatus Atribacteria bacterium
GTATCTAGAGTTTTTAAAGAAAAAATGGGGATAAACCTGACTGATTATATTAATTCGGTAAGAGTTGAAAAGGTAAAAGAATTATTAGTTGAAACCGATATGCTTATCAGAGATATAGGGCCAAAGGTAGGTATATATAGCCGTACTACCTTTGTGAGGACCTTCAAAAAAGTTGTTGGTATAACACCTAGTGAGTATAGACAATTACATAGAAAAACGTCTAGCTAATCTGACAGAATCTATTTATATGAGATACGAATAGAATAAACACAAAATTCAAGGAGGATGGTATGGATATTAGAATTATAGACAAGGAGTTTATTTTCGAACAGGAAAAATTCTTTCCCCAATGTCATGCCTCAACCTTAACAGTACTAGATAACGGTGATATTCTAGCTTCTTGGTTCGCAGGATCATATGAAAAACACCCTGATGTAGCCATTTGGTTGTCGAGAAAACAAAGTGGTAGATGGAGTGATCCCATCAAGATTGCAGATAAAGAGAATATCCCATGTTGGAATCCTGTCTTATTTAATGCTCCGAATGGAAGACTCTTTTTGTTCTATAAGGTAGGCAAGACTATACCAAAATGGAGAACAATGGTTATGACTTCGAATGATAATGGTTACACTTGGTCAGACCCAAAAGAATTGGTAGAAGGAGATGTGGGTGGAAGAGGTCCTGTAAGATGTAAGCCAATAGTATTGTCAAACGGTATTTGGTTAGCGCCCGCATCTATTGAAACTTGGAGGATGTGGGATTCCTTTGTAGATATATCAAAGGATGAAGGTCAAACATGGGGGAAAAGTCAATTTGTGCCTATAGACCATAAAAGATTACAAGGGAAGGGTATAATACAGCCTACTCTCTGGGAGTCAAAGCCTGGGAGAATACATATGTTACTAAGAAGCACTGAGGGTTTCATCTACAGAAGTGATTCTGACGATTATGGCAATACCTGGTCTCCAGCTTATCCCACTGAATTGCCCAATAATAATAGTGGTATAGATTTGGTAAAGCTTGAGGATGGATCACTGGTTCTAGTATATAATCCAGTCAAGGGAAATTGGGCTGAGCGAACTCCCATCGTATGTAGTATTTCTAAGGATAATGGTTTTACTTGGGAAGGTCAGTTCATACTGGATAGTAATGAAAAACCAAAAGATAGGGAAGATGGTGAGTTTTCCTATCCTGCTATCGTAGCCAAAGGTAATTATGTATTTATTACCTATACTTGGAAACGAAGAACCATAGCATTTTGTAAATTGGATCTATCATAACAATTAAGGTGTCTTGCGGAGGTGTATCGTATGGCGAAAAAAATAGACACTCCCCGATATATAGGAAAAACAATGTCCAATCCCGACTATCATCATGGACAATTAAGGCCAGTTGTGGGTGTATCAAATTATCAAGTTGTACGCGCAAATCGATCAAACCCACAATATTCAGACGGATTTGGTTGGACATATAATCATGGTCCGGACATTACATATTGGAAAAATAAGTTCTTTATCCAATATTTGAGTAATCCTGTTCATGAACATATTCATCCTGGACAATCATTTATCACTCATTCACAAGATGGCATTGTTTGGTCAAAGCCAGTTGTTTCATTTCCTCTATACATAATCCCTCCTGGAATATATGAGAGTTATGACGGGACATATGAAATTAGGGAAGGCACTTATGCAATTATGCATCAGCGTATGTCCTTTTATCAAGCCAAAAATGGAAAGCTGTTAGTCACAGGCTTTTACGGTTATTCGCCTACTCCGGAGGCGGGTCCTTTTGACAAAACTGGAATTGGTAGAGTAGTAAGGGAAGTATATGAAGATTGCAGTTTAGGTGATATATATTTTCTAAGATATAATAAACATGCTGGTTGGAGTGAAGACAAGCTTAATTATCCTCTTTATAATCAATCTCCAGATAAAGAGTTCATTGAGGCCTGTGAGTGTCTGTTAAGCAATAGCTTGGTAGTACAACAGTGGGCAGAAGAACACGGAGATGCTGATGATTTAATAAAAATCAAAGGAAATCATCAAGCTTTTTGTTATTATCATATAGATGAGAAAACGGTAATAGGGTTATGGAAACACTCAGAAACTGCCAGAAGTGATGATGGTGGAGAAACATGGTCACAAATTATAACCGAACCGACACTTATTATGAGTGGTGCTAAGGTATGGGGGCAAAAAACAGCTAGTGGGGATTTTGTTTTAGTGTATAATCCTTCCCTGTCCAGTGAACATAGATGGCCTCTGGCATTAGTTAAAAGCAAAGACGGGATAAACTTTGATGATATGATGCTAATTCATGGGGAGGTCCCTCCAAGAAGATATAGTGGCTTGTGGAAAGATTACGGACCGCAATACGTACGTGGAATTCCTGAAGGTCATGAAGTTCCTGAAGATGGGGCAATGTGGTTGGTATACAGTGTAAATAAGGAGGATATATGGGTAAGTAGAGTTCCTAACCCCATCAAAATGGAGGTTAGACACCATATCAACGATAATTTTGATGATATACCAGTAGGTGGCTATGTAACCGATTGGAATTTATATAGTTCTAAGTGGGCTAGTGTTTCTATAACAAAACTCCATGAGGACGATAGCAATTGTATGGAATTCCGCGACAGGGATCCTTTTGACTATGCCAAAGCGGAACGAATCTTCCCTAAAAGCAGAAATGTGGAAATTAGTTTTGAAGCAAAAGCTGGACAGCAAAATAAAGACGGGTTCTACATAGAAGTTGTTGATTCTAAAGGCGGTATTGCCTGTAGGTTAATATTCGATGAACAGGGTTTTATAAATGTCCGATTCGCGTCAAACAACATCCCAGCAGTTAAATATGTAGCTGGGCAATGGTACAAGATTACTCTATATGTTGATTGTGTAAATCAAAAATATCATGTCGATATAAATGGCAGTACTATAGCCCATGGGCGGTCTAGATTTGTAACGGCTGTTAATAGTGTAGAGCGGATCGTATTTAGGACAGGACCATTAAGAAGGGAGCCCAATATAGACATGTATCCTTATGAACCAGATCTGGAGGGGGCAGATGAGCCTATTGACGGATTAAAATTCTACATTCGAAATGTCCGTACCCAAGGGAAAAATCATAAACATTAAGCATTAAAAGGTTACATATGGTTATGGAATAATATAATGGCTGCAAGCTATCACCATTGTGTAGAAGATCGTAGATAGTCATAAGATGTCTACGATCTTTTTATAGTATGATATGATAAATTGTGATACAATTCATTCATAAGCACGAGAATATTAAGAGTATTAACCTTATAATTTTTCTTAAAAAGGAGGCTTAATATATGAAAGTAACGGATAGGATTAAAAGACTTAGAGATAAGATGGCTGAAAAAGGTTTAGATGCATATATCATCCCCAGCTCAGACCCCCATATGAGCGAGTATGTAGCAGCTCATTGGCAGGGAAGAGAATGGATATCAGGATTTACAGGATCAGCAGGCACAGTGGTCATTACTCAAAATGCCGGTGGATTATGGACTGATGGAAGGTATTACATACAAGCTGAGCAACAATTGCAAGGATCGGGTATCGACCTATTTAAAGCTGGAATGGAAGGTGTGCCTGATTTCACTCAGTGGTTAGCAGATAACTTGGATAAGGATAGTTGCGTAGGTTTTGACGGAAAGCTCTTTTCAATTTCCCAAGTTCGAAAGTTCGAAGAAAAACTCTCAAAGAAGGGAATAACCATAAACAAGGAATATGACCTTTTGGATGATATTTGGCTGGACAGGCCTGCAATACCAGAAAACCCTATCTTTCTTCATGATACTACATATGCTGGTAAGTCCGCAGCCCAAAAAATAAAAATGGTCAGAGATGAAATGACAAAAAAGGATGTAAACCATCATATTATTGCCAGTCTGGATGATATTGCCTGGCTCTATAATATTAGAGGAAATGATGTGGCTTATAATCCTGTAGCGATAGCATATGCTTTGGTATCTGATAAAAAGGCCTGGCTATTCATAGATAAAAGCAAGGTGCCAGAGGATGTAGCTGGTATTTTAAAGGAAAATGGAGTTGAGTTAGAGGATTATGATAGGGTGGAATTCCACCTGTCAAAGCTTGGCGATGGAGACAGCATTCTATTAGATGCTACCAGGCTCAATAGCCGATTGGATGAGTTCATAGCCAATGAAGTCAGAAAGGTTGAGGATACCAATATAACCACCACTTTAAAAGCTGTAAAGAATGAAGTGGAGATAGATAACCTTAAGAAAGCCCATATTCGAGATGGCGTAGCCATGGTAAAGTTTTTATATTGGCTGGATAGAAATATAGGTAAGGAAAGGATTACTGAAATTACCGTGGCAGATAAGCTGGAAGAGTATAGGAGCCAGCAGGAATACTATATAGGACTAAGCTTCCCCACAATAGCAGGATATAGGGATCATGGCGCTATAGTACATTATCAGGCAACGGAGGAGTCAGCATACAGTTTGGAAGCTAGCGGAATGATACTTATTGACTCAGGATGCCAATACCTGGATGGAACTACCGATATTACACGGACCATCGTATTGGGACCGATAACGGAACAGCAGCGAGTGGACTACACCCTAACCTTAAAAGGAAACATCAATTTAACCAGAGCTAGATTCTTAAAAGGATGTACTGGGGCTAATCTAGATATACTTGCCAGGATGCATCTATGGTCATATGGCATGGACTATAAACATGGAACAGGTCATGGTGTGGGATATTTCTTGAACGTACATGAAGGCCCCCAAGGTATCAGCCGCATATCTTCAAAAGTAAAGCTGGAAAAGGGAATGATTGTTACCAATGAACCTGGGGTGTATCGTGATGGCCAGCATGGTATACGTATAGAGAATGAGCTATTGGTTATCGAGGATATAACAACAGAATTTGGAGAGTTCTTAACATTTGAGCCAATTACCTATTGCCCCATTGATTTGGCAGCAATAGAAACTAGCCTACTTGATGAAGAGGAGAAGAAATGGCTAAACGACTATCACCGTATGGTATATGATAAATTAAGTCCTTTCTTGGAAGGTGATGAAAAAGAATGGCTTAAGAATAAAACCAAAGCCATATAGATCTCTCATTAGAAGATGTTATCCATAGAATCTACAGCATATATTCTACATGACCTAGTAAGACTTTTTTCAAGTTAGCAAAAATATGAGAAAAGTTTAGGGGAGGGGATAAATATTGAAAAAGATAGGATTTATCGATTATTATCTTGACGAATGGCATGCAAACAACTATCCGGATATGATAAAAAACGCTACAAATGGTGAAATGATAGTTACTCATGCTTATGGAAAAATTGATGCTCCGAAAGGTAGAACCAACCAAGACTGGTGCAGGGAGATGGGTATCACTCATTGTCAAACCATTGAGCAGGTGGTGGAAGAATGTGATTATTTAATTGTATTATCACCCGACAACCCAGAGATGCACGAAGAGTTATGTCAAATACCTTTGAGGTCCGGCAAGCCTACCTATGTTGATAAGACCTTTGCACCTACAAAGGAGATTGCAATCAGGCTTTTTGACTTGGCCGAAAAATTCAACACTCCCATGTATTCATCTTCAGCATTACGCTTTTCCAAAGAGATTATGGAACTGGAAGCAGGGGAAGTTGATTTTATTACCAGCGTTGGACCGGGTAGAATAGAAAACTACTTAATCCATCAGGTAGAGCCAATGGTTGCACTTATGGATTGTTCCGCAACGAGTTTGATGTTTACCGGAACAGAGCGTACTGCTTGTATATTGATTAACTTTGAAGGGGACAAACAAGGCACCATATCCATGTTGGTGGATGGCTGCGAATTTTCATCTTTCATTAGGTATAAAAGCGGTAAAACTGTGGTAGTACCTGCGGCATCAGAGTATTTCGAAAGGTTTATTTCCAATATGGTGGATTTCTTTAGGTCGGGGCGTCCAAATGTGGCAAGAGAGCAGACCATTGAGATAATCAATATACTTGAAAAGGCTAATTTATCTAGAAAAGCACCTAATACCTGGATTAACATGTAATAATAATAGCGGAATAAACCATATTCCCCTAGAGATATAAGAATGCTTCCTTATAATTTTAACAGCAGAAATTTTTTCTAATAAGCGAATGTTATAGCATGAAAGACTAATAAAATCTTCATAAATTGGATAAAATTAACCTTGAATATCAGTGGTTTCACTGCAGCAATGAAGGGTATTAATAGATAATATCTTTATTCTTGTTGCAGTTTCCATTGATATGTAATAAGATAGGGCTATTATTCCATTTAGAAAGGAAGCATTTTATGAGTATGAGAATAGTTGCTGACAGTTGCTGCGATGTAAATCCGGAAATTCAAGAGAGAACAGGTGTGAAGTTGGTACCCTTGACCATTCAAATAGACGATGAGATATATAGAGACGACGACAGTTTGGATATCGATAACCTAATTGAAACAATGAAGGAATCCCATGAAGCGCCCAAGACTTCTTGCCCTTCGCCACAAGACTTTATTGAAGAATATAAGGGAGAAGAAAGCGTATTTGTGGTTACTCTATCATCTGCTTTAAGTGGAACCTACCGCAGTGCCATGTTGGCAAAGGATATCTTTTTGGAGGAAATAGAGAATAAGTTTATCCATGTGTTTGATTCCCTCAGCGCGTCTATAGGAGAAACTTTGGTTACCTTAAAGATTTCTGAGTTAATCAATAGAGGATTGAAGGAAGTAGAGATCGTTGAAAAGGTAAACAACTATATTAAAGGTATGAAGACCTTTTTCACACTACAGAACCTTGATAATTTAGTTAAATCCGGAAGGATCAACCACCTTGTTGCCATGATATCCTCTATTCTGTCAGTTAGACCCATAATGGTTGGTAAAAATGGGGAGATAGAGATATATGAGAAGGTCATAGGTGCTAAGAGAGCTTTTAGGAGGCTTTTGGAAGCAATCGGCGAACAAGGCGTCAATTTGGAGGAGAGAATACTTGGAATAGCCCATTGTAACTGCTTGGATAAAGCGTTGGCTTTTAAAGAAGAAGTGCTAAAAAGGTACAAATTTAAAGACATCGTTATAGTAAAAACAGGGGGCATAAGCACCATATATGCTAACGAGGGTGGACTGATCATTGCATTCTGATCTAATTATTTCTCTAGCAAATCGGGTATAAATCCCTATTTTTTGCCATTGGTTAGTCCTATTGACTTAAATCTGCTAACATGATACTTTATTCACGTAGAATGTGTAGCGCTTTGTCACTGTTTGATACGGGCCGCAGGGGCAATGGGCACACGGGTCTTTACATGTTGTCTACAGCGCAATAATATAGGGGATAGTGGGTGTGAGGTATGAGATGGCCCTTTAAGAAGAAAATATCCTGGTGGATCTATCAACATGATGCACAGCTGATCAACAGCCCGAATCGACGAAACCTGGATCTATTTATAGTGCAAGTAATTTTTGCAAATGCTTTTGCAATTTTAACCGGGGGAGAATTTCTCGCGGGATTTGCTATTTATTTGGGAGCTTCCGACAATCTGGTGGGATATATACCATTGATTGGTGGTATAAGCGGTATATCACTTATCTTTTTTGGAATACTGATGGAAGGATTCTCCAGGAGAAGAAAACTGGTAGTAGTGCTCAATTCTATCGTCAAGCCCCTTCTGGTATCGGTAGTATTAATTCCTTTATTGGTGCCAGAATCCATGCAGGTAGCTCTATTATTTATTATTCTCTTTCTCGCATATATACTAAATGCCCTGCTGGGGTTGGCTGTAAACAGCTGGTTTGTCAAAGTTATCCCAATTAGGATAAGAGGCCGGTATTTTTCTATTAGGCAAATCTATGCTGTGCTGGTTATGGTTTTGCTGCCCATAATGGCAGGAAGAGTTCTTGACACAGTACCAAATCCGTATTTGGGGTTCATTGTATTGTTCACCGCAGCATTTGTATTTGGTGGAGGAGAGACCTTGGCATTTTCTAAGGTGGACGACGTTACAGTAGAAAATATGGGAAAGAGTATCAAGCTACTGGATGTATTTAGAGTTCCCATAAAGAATAAGAGATTTATGAATTACACCATAAGCAATGTGGTATTTC
>JAWLDD010000103.1:0-8015 GCA_041686815.1 Candidatus Atribacteria bacterium
GGGATGTATAGCTTATCCTCTTTATGCCAAAATCGGCATCAAGGATTTCCGAAGTCTTCCACCTATTGTTAGGATTGTCCATTGTAAAGTCAAGATAATTGATAAGAGAGGCTTCCCCTTTTTTGCCTATCGGTTTAGACATCGAAAGATGCTTATAGTGGGTATGTTGATATTTATGGCTATATTATACGGATTGTCCTCTTTTGTTTGGGTTGTAGAGGTAGAGGGTACCCAAAAGTTGGATGAGAATTTAGTCTATAGGGCTTTAGAACAAAAGGGAGTTAAGCCAGGAGTATACAAAGGTAAGCTAAACCTCTGGGAAATAGAGAACCAAATACTTATAGAAATACCCGAGCTTTCCTGGATTAGCATTGAAATCAAGGGAACCAAAGCCATAGCTAGGGTTGTAGAAGGTGTAAAACCACCAAAACTCATTGATATCAGCGAGCCATGCAACATTGTAGCATCAAAAGATGGTATCATCGATCAATTGATGGTATTTGAGGGAGAAGCTATGGTAGAGGTAGGTGAGACGGTAACTAAAGGCAAATTATTGGTAAGCGGTATTATAGAGCATGAAGATACCCAGGTCATCAGATATGTTCATGCCAGAGCCAAAATATTAGCTCGGGTCTGGTATGAGGGGAGGGGCCAAGCGGATTTTGACAGTGTTTATAAGACTAGAACTGGGAGGAAGATTACCCATAAAATTTTGGAAACAAAAAACTGGGAGATCTATTTCGAAAACCCAGAAATACCCTTTGAAAATTATGAGATCGAAGAAACCAGAAAACCTGTGCTGGGATCAGACAAGGACATCGGTTTATCCTGGCTAATCAGGGATTACTATGAGGTTGAAATTAGCTCCTCTGGTAATAAGAATGAATTGGCTAAGAAAAAAGCATCGGAAAAGGCCATGGAAGATGCGCTTAAAAATATTCCCAAAGAGGCAAAAATCATTGACAAAAAGTTCAATTACGATATTATAAAAGATAAAGGCTATGAGGCCGTTGTATATGTGGAAGTTTTAGAAGATATTGCAGAACAGGTAGAGTTATCAGTAAATTAGGAGGAAATTATTTGGAGGATATACAAAAGGAAAGACTAATCGATATAGAAAACTTAAGCCACTTAATGGAGCTTTTCGGGAAGTTTGATGAGAATATTAAGCTTTTGGAGGAAGAACTAAATGTACAGATAGTTGTTCGCCAGACCCAGCTTCGTATTATTGGCAGTGAAAAAACCGTTGATATGGCTTATACCGTTTTGACTAAACTTCTGAGCGGTATAGAAGATGGCGGAAAGGTGGACAGGAGCAAGGTAAGATATCTTGTTCAGTTGGTTAAAGAGGGAGAGGCTGATGATATCAGCGAACTTATGGGTGATGTGATATGCATAACCTACAAGGGCAAGCCAATAAAGAGTAAAACCCTGGGACAAACCCGGTATATCAAGGCTATGAGGCAAAACGACATAGTCTTCGGCATTGGTCCTGCTGGTACAGGCAAGACATACCTTTCCATGGCTATGGCGGTTAACGCTTTCAAAAATAAAGAAGTTAGCAGAATTATATTGACTCGCCCAGCTGTAGAAGCAGGAGAGAAATTGGGATTTTTACCTGGCGACCTGCAAAACAAGGTTGACCCTTATCTAAGGCCTTTGTATGATGCACTCCACGATCTGATGGGACTGGAAACATATACAAAACTCATCGAACGAGGTGTTATAGAAGTAGCGCCTTTGGCATATATGCGAGGCAGAACCTTGGATGATGCCTTCATAATACTGGATGAGGCACAGAACACTACCACAGAACAGATGAAGATGTTTTTGACTCGACTTGGCGTAGGCTCAAAGGCTGTGATAAACGGCGATATAACTCAGGTTGATTTACCTTCAGGAGCTAGGTCCGGACTAGGCCAAGCCATAGAAGTGTTAAAGGGTATTAAGGGAATAGAGTTTGTATACTTAACCGACAGGGATGTTGTCAGACATGAACTTGTTATGGCTATAATTCGGGCATACGACAATTACCAAAAGAGAAAATCTTCTACTAAATGAAGGAGGGGCTACCATGAACCAGGTTGTTTTAAGAAGGGACAATCCTCCGCTTTTTAGACAATTTATGAATTTTGTCCAAAGTCCAAAGGTTTTGGGCGTAGTATTGGCAATTATTAATTTTGCCCTGATTTTTGTTGTGCTTATGTCTACTATTCTGCCCAAACAATACACCTTGAAGGTAGGCGATATTCTACAAAGTCCTATAAGTGCTACCAGGGATGTGGAGGATACCTTAGCCACCGACAGCCTTAGATTGGCTGCCAGGAATAGCGTATCCCCTATATATCGGTTTGATGAGCACATAACTGAGAGCGTTATCGTTGATGTAGAAGACATCTTTAATCAGATAGGCAAAGCTAGACAACTGGTTCAAGATAAATTTGAAAACTATAAACAAGAACTTCAAATTCAACAGGAAAACTTAGGCAATGAAGATACTCAGAATACTGAAGAGAACAGTGTTGAGCACAATAATTCTGATGCTTTATCTGAGCCCAGCCCTGAGGATATTTTGACTGATCAATTTATTGGGGAAATAAAGAGGGATTTCCCCATTATGCTATCTAAAGATGAAATTCTGGCCTGCCTAAACGCAGATATCGAGGAATTGGATCAATTGAGGGATCATTTGCTAAGCACCCTAAAGAAGTTGTTACAGCTGCATATCAAACAGGATAATTTGCTGGAGGCTAAGAACACTCTGCGGGATGAGATGATGTCTTTGCCCATTTCAAATGAGTTGAGGATATTGGGCACAACCATTGGTGTATCCGCACTTAAACCCAACATGCTATTGGATCAAGCTGCCACCGAAGAGGAGAAGGAAAGAGCAGCCGAAAGTGTTGAGCCTGTTATATACAAAAAAGGGCAGTATATCGTTCAGGCAGGGCAGCCTATTACGGAACAACAGTATTTGATGCTTCAAAAATTAGGGCTTTTAAAGGAAGAAAAGATAAATTATCCCATAGTTATTGGTGTAAGCATAGTCGTTTTATTGGTAGAAGTAATGGTTATATTATATCTAATAGCCTTTGAAAGGCCAATACTTAAAAATACCTCCCATATGCTCATGATAAGCTTAATAGTATGGATTGTTTTGGGTTTGGCATTGGCGACCAACCAGCTAAACCAATATCTTATACCTACTGCCTTAGGGGCGATGCTACTGACAATACTTACCACCCCATCAGTAGCGGGCATTATTAACGTAGCCCTGGCCATTCTATTTGGCATCATGTTTGATAACCGTCTAGACATCGTGGTAATGACTGTTTTTAGCGGTATTGTGGGCATTTATATATGTGATAGAACCCAGCAGAGAAACGGCCTTGTATGGGCAGGGGTAGCCGTTAGCTGTGTAAACCTGTTATGTATATTTGCCTTGGAAATGGTTTCGTCAGGCGGTTGGCTTAGCTCATTGAAAATATCCATGTGGGGCGTGGGAAGCGGCCTGCTTTCAGGGATCTTCTTAGTAGGAACACTGCCCATATGGGAAAACTTGTTTGGAATAGTAACACCCATAAAATTGGTGGAGTTAGCGAATCCCAATCATCCCGCATTAAAGCGTTTGTTGATGGAGGCACCTGGAACCTATCATCACAGCATTATAGTTGCCAACCTAGCTGAAAATGCTGCTGAAGCTATTGGGGCAGATGGTCTCTTAGCTCGAGTAGGTGCCTATTACCATGATATAGGTAAAATGAAAAGACCTTTTTATTTTAGAGAAAACCAAATAGCTACTGGAAACCCTCATGATAAGCTGAGTCCTAGTCTAAGCACTCACATAATTCTCTCTCATACCAAGGACGGGGTGGAGTTAGCCAAGAAATACAAGGTTCCAAAGGTAGTTCAGGACTTTATTTTGCAGCATCACGGAACTACAGCAGTTGCATATTTTTATCACAAGGCTAAGGAACAGGACAAGGACGATAGAGTCCACATAGATGACTTTAGATATGATGGACCCAAGCCCAAAAAGAGGGAGACAGCTATAGTCATGATGGCTGATACCGTTGAAGCTGCTGTAAGAGCTCTGCCTGATCCTACTCCGGGCAAGGTAGAGGGGCTGATCCGTAAACTCATTAAGTCTAAGCTAGATGACGGGCAGTTGGACGATTGTCACCTAACTCTCAAAGATCTCAATACTATAGCCAACGCCTTCGCAGGCGTAATGACTGGCGTATTTCATGAAAGAATTGAGTATCCCAATATGGATGAAAAACATGAATCCGCTGAAGGAGAAACACAAGATGGACATCAATGAAGATATTATTATAGAGATTGAAAACATTCAAGGCAAGATTCAAGTTACTGATGACATAAGACGAATTATTAAAGCCTGTATAGATAAGGTTCTGGATATGGAGGCCTTTGATTTAAGGGCCATGGTTAGCGTTACATTGACGGATAATCCAGGTATAAGGCAAGTGAATTTCGATTTTAGAGGCATAGATAGTACTACCGATGTACTTTCCTTTCCCATGCTTGATCTGCAGCCTGGAGATGAAGTCTTGGAAATCGATGATTTCTTGGACGATGCTGATCCGGATACTGGAGCAGTGATTTTAGGCGATATTCTAATATCCTTGGAGAAGGCGAGAGAACAGGCTAAAGAGTACGGGCACAGCTTTGATAGAGAATTAGGATTTCTGGTAGTTCATGGTATGTTGCATTTGTTGGGGTATGATCACATGACCGAGCAGGACAGAGGAATTATGCGAACAAGGGAAGAAGCTGTTCTCGAGGCTTTAAACCTGATGAGAACCTAGAAAATGGTTCATGGAGGACATTTGAGAATATGAAGCATAGGAATCTGGTAGATAGTTTTAATGATGCCATAGAGGGTTTAATCCAATCCTTTAGGTCTGAACGGAATATGAAGATACATTTCATTATCGCCCTCCTGGTATTGATAGCTGCCATTTTCTACAGATTATCCAGAATTGAAACCATATTACTGTTTATGGCTATTACCTTTGTATTGGTAGCAGAGATGTTTAACACCGCGATAGAAGCTGTTATAGATATGGTCCAACAGGATTATCACCCTTTAGCAAAAATCGCAAAGAATGTTGCTGCGGGTGGGGTGCTGGTGACGGCTGTCAATGCAATGGTAGTCGGATATATATTATTCTACGATAAGTTTGATAACCTGTCCCTAAATCTAATTAGGACTATCAAAACCATACCAGTGCATATAACAGCAGCGAGCTTGCTATTCGTAGCAATAGCCGTTATCATCATCAAAAGTATCAATAAAACCGGAAGCTTTCTTAGGGGCGGTATGCCTAGCGGCCATAGTGCTCTGGCCTTTTCTTTGTTTACCTGTATCACTTTGATAAGTGGCAATGCTTTAATATCTACCCTTGGTGCCCTGATGGCTCTTATGGTATTACACAGCCGCTATGAGGCAAAGGTTCATTCCATATTCGAAGTGATAATGGGAGCTGTTTTGGGAATAATTTTGACGGTATTGGCATTTCAGATTGCTAAACTATAAGGAGAACACAATATATGTATGATAAGCTAATAAAAGAAGCCATAAATGCAAAAGATAACGCTTATGCTCCTTATTCAAATTTTAGGGTAGGTGCAGCATTGTTAAGCAGTAATGGAAATATATATAAGGGGTGCAATATTGAGAATGTCAGTTTTGGAGCAACTTGCTGCGCAGAAAGGGTAGCTATTTTTAAAGCAGTTTCGGAAGGCCAAAGGAATTTCGATGCAATTGCAATTGTTTCAGATTTTCAGGATGTTACCTTTCCCTGTGGCATATGCCGACAGGTCATGGTAGAGTTTAGGATTCCAAAGGTAATCCTCGGAAACGGGAAAGATAAATATAGGGAGTATGCCATGGAGGATTTGATGCCCCATGCTTTTGATAATATGGATACAGATAAATGAAAGGTGATAAGATGGAAGAGAAGTTTAAATCTGGTTTTGTTGCAGTCATAGGAAGATCCAATGTTGGCAAGTCTACTCTTTTGAATACTATAGTAGGGGATAAGATTGCCATCGTTTCGGACAAGCCTCAAACCACCAGAAACCAAATTCGGTGTGTTCTTACTCGTGACCGATATCAGATTGTGTTTATCGATACGCCTGGTATACATAAAGCTAAGAATAGACTAAGTGAATATATGGTAAAAACCGCATTAAATACCCTGGATGAGGTAGATGTCATCCTATTGGTATTGGATATTGGAGATGGCATAGGTAGCGGAGATGTAAGGATTATGGAAATGTTGAGGGATGTGCGTTCTCCTGTTATAGTAGCCCTAAATAAAGCAGACAAGCTGTCTGCAGGCGAGCTATCAAAGCGTATGGAGGAATTTGAAGAGAAGTATGGATTTGATAATTACTTGGCAGTATCAGCACTTTTAGGAACAAATCTAGACCAATTGGAGAACAGAATCCTAGAGCATCTGGAAGAAGGTCCTAAATACTATCCTGATGATATGATTACCGATCAGCCAGAAAGAGTAATCATAGCTGAACTGATTAGGGAAAAAGCACTGGATCTGTTGAGGGAAGAGATACCTCATGGCATCGGAGTGGGTATAACCAGCATCCAAGAACGAGGGGATAAGGATTTGGTGGATATCCATGCTACTATTTTTGTTGAGAAAAAATCACATAAAGGTATTGTAATAGGCAAAAAGGGTCAAATGTTAAGAGAAATAGGGAAAAGAGCTAGGCAGGATATAGAAAGACTCCTAGGAGCAAAGGTATACCTTGAGCTATGGGTTAAGATTACAGAGGACTGGAGAAACAGCGTAAGGATGCTGAGGGATCTGGGCTACAGTGAATAATTGAAAAATTTATTGTCGTTTATTGTCGAATTCGGATTATTTTACATCGAATATAGCTGCCATATGGTGGACATGATAATACTGACATATATTAAATTGTTTCAATTATAAGGGTAAAATAGGGGAGGCATATAAGATGAAGGATCTAATCTGGAACGTATTCGCTAAAACAGGCTCAATAACAAGCTATTTACTATATAAAGAGATGGACAAAGACGGGGTGAGGGAAAAGAATGAAAGAGATTACAAGACATCTGCCCACCCAGGGAGTGGTACTGCGTTACACCAACTTTAAGGAAGCCGATCGTATGATAACGCTTCTATCCCCTGAATTGGGCAAGATTTCAGTACTGGCCAGGGGATGCAGGAAAGCAAAAAGTCGTTTCCTCACTGCAACGGAATTATTCTGCTATGGGGAATACGTGCTTTATCGTAGAGGGGATTTTCATATAATGACTCAAGCGACGGTACTTGATTCTTTCTACGATATACGCAACGATATAAATAAATTGATATATTCCAGCTATGTACTGGATCTGACGGAAGAGGTGGCAAGCCCAGGACAGGAAGATAACCACCTCTTTTACCTGTTGCTACAAACTCTATCCTATCTGAGCTATTCCGACTTAAATCCACAAGACATAACCCATTTTTATGAAATAAAGCTGATGGATCATCTAGGATATCGACCTATACTGGATAAATGCATGATTTGTGGTTCTGAAACCAAGCCCTTTTACCTGGATGTAAGGCAGGGCGGTTTGATATGCGCAGCATGTCATAAGGAAAGCGGAGTAGGGTATAATATCCAAATGGGTACCATAAAGACCATAGAATATATTTTGAACATGGATATAAAAAGGTTGAACATACTCAAAATCCCTCATTCCATAAGTCAAGAATTGGATAGGCTTTTGGAAGCCTATATTGAAGAACGATTGGATAAAAAATTAAAAACTCGACAATTTATTAAAGAATTTAATAGAAGATAGGGGAGAAACTAAAAAAAAGGATATTTATATTGACCGAACTCGAAAAATTGTATAAGATAGAAGAGCATTTAAAAAATAAGTTAACAGATGAGGATAGTTTTAAGACTATTTTCATGCTAAATACATATTTAAGGAGGAAGGATTAAATGTC
>JAWLDD010000104.1:0-8008 GCA_041686815.1 Candidatus Atribacteria bacterium
TTAGGTTTTCTGTATTGCCAAAACCCGTATGTTATAAGCAACAGTACTGTTATCATCGATGCAATTATCATTCTATACTTCTTTTTCATCTCTTACTCCCCCTTTCCACTATTTTCTACTTTTACTTGAAGCATACACATATCATCTACTCCATATCCACAGTGAATATAGATCTCTATTTAAGGATGGTTTTCTGGCACGAATAACCAACCCACAACATTAGTTTATTAGCAGGTAACCTTAATAGTTTACATAATGTCACTAATGTATTATACAATAACCAAAATCACTTGTCCATGGAATTGTGTGGCATGGTTTATAGATATAAAAAATGGGAATAATAACTATTAATTGCTAAAGTATCGAACAATATATTCTAGGAGAGAAGAGTATGAAACATCAGCATCCCTTTTCCACACGGCGTGAAAAGAGAGTTGACAATAAATCCAATAAGAGAAGAAAAATACTGAGGATAGTATTGGCAGTCCCACTTATAGGCACAGCAATATTGCTTACCATTACAGCCTATATTCTGGGTACCACCATAAGTACATGGAAAGAGTTGGATATAGAACAATTGGAAAACATTCAACAATCTTCCTTTATCTATGATTATCAAGACCAAAAGATTATCAACATCTACGGTGCCGAAAACAGGATCAAGGTAGCTCTGTCGGATATACCAAAACATGTACAGGATGCCTTTATAGCTACAGAGGATATTCGTTTCTACCAGCATCCAGGATTTGATGTGAAACGCTTATTATCATCTCTTTGGCATAATATCAAGGCAAGGGCATATGTACAAGGTGGTGGCACTATAACCCAGCAAGTGGTTCGCAACGCTTTTTTGACACAAAAAAAGGTCATGAGCAGGAAAATACAGGAGATTTATTTAGCCTATCAGTTAGAAAAAAAATATTCCAAGGAGCAAATTCTACAGACCTACCTTAATCTAATCTACTTTGGCAAGGGAACATATGGAGTTGAAACAGCATCCAATAGATACTTTGGGAAATCTGTAAAGGACCTCAGCATTGCAGAAGGTGCTATGCTAGCTGGAATCATTAAAAATCCTGGACGTTATTCCCCGCTGATAGATAAGGAAAGTTCTATGAAACGCAAAAATTTGGTACTAGATCTTATGGTCAAAAACGGATATTTGACTCCTGAAGAAGGATCTAAAGCTAAGGAAGAGCCTATCAAATTGGTTGAAACGCCGCCTGAAAGCTATGTTCATAGTTTCTTTATGGATATGGTGATAAAGGAAGCGGCTCAGCTTTTAAATGTAAAAGAGGAAATCCTTTTTACCAACGGATATAAGATATATACCACTTTGGATAGGGACTTGCAGGAGTTTTCTGAGAAGGTCTTTGGTAATGAGGATCTTTTCCCAAAAAGTCCAGTAACAGGTGAACCTTGTCAAGGTGCTTTGGTAGTACTAGACAGCTCAACCGGTGAGGTGAGAGCCTTAATAGGCGGGCGACAAGATAGCAAGCCCATAAGAAAAGCCTTTAATAGGGCGACCCAATCCAGACGTCAGCCTGGTTCTGTCATAAAACCCTTAGTGGTGTATACCCCTGCCATTGAAAGCTTCTGATATACCCCTGTGACCTTTGTAGAAGATGCACCTTTTACCGTTGATAACTATTCTCCATCCAATTATGGGGGCAAATTTCGCGGTTGGGTAACCATCCGTGAAGCAGTTGCTGCGTCCATCAACATACCCGCAGTAAAGGTATTACATGATATTGGAATAGATAGTGGGAAGACCTTTGCTAAAGGGCTGGGTATACCCTTCGCCGATGAGGATAGAAGCCTTTCCATAGCCCTGGGTGGCTTTCACCATGGCATAAGCCCTATAGAGCTGGCTAGAGCTTACTCTGCTCTGGCAGATAAAGGAAAGTACAAAGAATACACCACCATTCGTAGAATTGAAGATCCCAATGGCGTAGTGATATATCAACATGCCCCTCACAAGGTTCAGTATATATCAGAAGAGACTGCTTATATCATGAATAGCCTCCTTGAATCAACCGTTAAGTGGCAAAGTGGAACAGCTTCCAGATTGAGATCCTTGGGTATACCATTAGCAGCCAAGACTGGAACGGTGCAGCTTCCCAATACCCAAGAGTTTAAAAGCATAAGTGGAATCAAGGATGCTTGGATAGTGGCATATAATCCCGATTACGTTGTAACGGTATGGTTGGGCTTTGATGAGACCAATTCAAAGAGTTATCTGCCGTCAAACGCGGTGGGCGGATCCTATCCCGCTGATATTGTAAAGGAGATAATAGGGCATCTTTATTCCAACCGAACTCCTCAAGGCTTTGAAAAGCCCATTAATGTGCTGGAGATAGAACTAGATGGCAAAGCTTTGAGAGATAGGCATCAGGCATTGTTGGCATCTCCTCTGACTCCTCAAGACCAAATAGTTGTGGAGTATTTTAAAAGGAATAATGCGCCGCGGGAACAGACAGACTATTGGGTTATTCCCGACAGTCCTGGAAATTTTGAGATATCCTTATCCCAAAACGGATTGCCAACAATATCCTTTCTCCCCGCCCAAGATTTTGCCATGTATGATATCTATAAATCAAATAATAATGGGCAAGCAATGCCCATTCACCGCATTCAACCAGGAAACCTAGCCAAGGTAAAGTGGACCGATGCTTTGGTTAAACCTGGGGAGACCTATAGCTATTATATTGTGGCATCCCATCCTGAAATTCTTATAGATGGGAATCCCGCGCAGAGCAAACCTACACCTACAATAACGGTTACAATCCCGGGTGCCGCTGAAGATGTACCTAATGAAGGAGAACAGCAGGAAGATGAATCCATTGAAGAAAACAATCCAGAAGATGAGACTCAAGAAGACAATAAAATATCAATCCAAATCCCTTAAAGCCTTTTCTATATCCTCTCGCGTGACAGCGCTTAATGGGGTAATATTGCAGGTAAGAGCTTTTTCCAATTTCTCCTTAGCCAGCTCTTTGTTTCCTTCCTGAGAATAAATAAGTCCTAAATGATATAGAGTGACAGCCTGATCGTCCTTCTCTTCTTCGGCTTTTTCGAAATACTCCTTGGCTTTGTCTATGTCCCCCTTCTTGTAATAGATCTGTCCCAGGTTGTCTAATACAACCGGATCCTCATTGTCATATTCCAAAGCTTCCAAGTTGTAATTCAGAGCTCTTTCTAAGTCACCTGTATGTATGAGCAGGTAGCCAAGAGTTCCGTATACTTTTCCGCTGCGATACTTCCTGTGGACCTCTTCCAACATCTCAACGGCAGTATCCAGATCTCCTAATTTCCAGTATGCCAGGCTAATATTCATTTTAGCCATGGTCTTATATTGCTCCTTAGCTGGCATGTTAACTAATACTATGCTAAACAGCTCTTTGGCCTTCTCGAAGTTTCCTTCTCTAAGCATCAGCACTCCATAGGATAACAGATAGTTTGGCCTGTTGGTTCCCAATTCCTGTGCTTTTTCATACAGCCTTTGAGCTTTTTCAAAATTACCTCTGCTGTGATTGTAGTACCCCAAAAAACCATATAGATTTCCCATTATAGACATCTTGTATCATCCTTTCTCTTCCTAATCAGTCTATTTCTCCGATGCTCTATTTCTTTGACAGCATGGATATTCTTTCCCGCATTTCGAGTCATGCCTGTATGGGTTAATATTTTCATAGCCTTATCGGTATATAATAAAGCTTTTTCATAGTTTTTCTCTTGATGCTCATAATATTTCGCTATTTCTATTAATGGAAGAACCCTAAAATTTTCTTCTCTGTCCGCCATTGATTTCCATAGCTGTACAGCCTGCTGCCATCGTCCCTGCCGTTTGTAAATCATAGCCAGCCTATCCTTGGCACTTAGGGTAATATATTGGGTTTCGCCCATCTCTATACACTTTAAATAGCAATATAGTGCTTTAGCTTCATCTCCTTGGACTTCCAAAGATTTGCCTAATCCAAACCATTCATGACATTTGAGTCCGACTTCTTCGGGATTTTGATTTATGTTAGCCAGTTTAATAAAAAGTGCTAACATTGCCAAAATATCCATAAGGTTGTGATCCATTACCCTTAGCATAAAGGTCTCATCCCTATCCTCCAGATATCTATAATAGATGTCTGGAATATCTTGACCTGGTATATCGTCCTTGCGGTATGCATGCAGGATGTTGCTCTCCAAGGATGCAAGGCTGCAGCTGTCCAATAGAGATGACCATATCCTTCTAGATGGATGCAGCAGATCTATATGAAACCCCCGATATCTTGAGTTCATATCCCAAGATATTCGGTTGTATATCATCCTATTCTCTAATAGTGGATAATCGTAGGATTTGCCATTAAAGGTTACCAATGCTCTTCTCTTGTCCATTATACTAGCCACATTATTTAACATGCTCAGCTCTTCATCAAAATCTCGCATCAAGTGCTGCTCTATGACGAAACTATCATCCTCAAAGTATCCTAGCCCTATCAAGAATGCCAAAGTACCCACGCCTCCAGAGAGACCAGTAGTTTCAGTATCCAAGAAAACATAGTCGCACATAGAGTAGTTCTCTTGATCACCCTCCAATCTTGCCCATTTATACACTTGAGCATTGTCTACATTTAATATTCCGTCAAAGTATATGTCCCCATAAGAATGGTTCAGGGGGTACTTGGTTATCCTGCATACGTGCTGCCCCCATTGGCTGCTTACTACTCTTCCACCTAAGCTTCCCCTGTCTGACGAAGACTGGCTTATGTCTTCAGCTCTTTCTGGTTTAGGTTGTAAATGGCAGCTGGTAGACATTGCCTTTAGCTTTTCTCTTAAGCCCATTATCACCAAGCATCCCTCCCAATATTTCAAGGGCTATATCCTTCGCAGTATTTTCTTCTCCAACAGCAGGCCCTATGCAGGACGGACATCCTCCTGTACAGGTGCAATTTTCAATGATCTCCCTGCATTTTGCCAATATATCCCTATAAATTTCATATATCTTATTGCTAAATCCCACTCCGCCAGGATGGCTATCATATATATAGAGAGTAGGCATGCGGGTAAAGGGTGATCTGGTGTGATAGACCACGTTTATATCCCTTGTATCGCACATCAAGAAGATGGGACATATCTGGCCTAAAACGTTTGCTATGCCCATCAGGCCGTTTTGCAGGTCATCTTGGCTAAATTGTCCTGTTATGCTTTCAGGAATAGAGAACCAGCAAGCAGTGGTGTGCATTTCCATTTCTGGTAAATGCACTCTGCCCCAGCCCAGGTTTTCATGGGTATTGAATTTGATCTTCTTGAACATTGTAACCATAGCAGTTACCATTACTTCCCCATATGTCTTGGTTAATCCGCTGGCCTCTTTATATTCGTCAAATACGTCCAAAACTTTCAGGTCTACAGCAAGGTTCGCATCGGTATAGTAATCCACGTCTACCTTTCTAACATAAGCCTTCTTCTCCTCAAAATCCAACTTCTCAACTTGGTATTGAATTCCTTCATGGATATATATAGCCTCTTCATGAAGCAACATTGGAGCACTGAAGCTGTCAGTCTCACCTATCACCCTGTGTTCAGGCCTAGTGATATCGATTATTATAAAGTTCTCCTCCGACGCGCTTCTAAGGCTGATGGCATTGGCAGGAAAGCTATCCGTCATCCAATACCAGCGACTGCCTACGTGCCTTAAGACCCTTTGATCCTCCAAATAAGCCAATATCTCTCCCAAAGTTTCAACACCGAATTGCTCCCCATCCTCAAAGGGCAGCTCAAAGGCAGCGCATTTAATATGACTAAGTAGTATATATAGGTTATTGGGACTGATAAGCCCACTTTCGGGAGAGCTTTCCAAGAAGTACTCGGGATGCTGAATAATGTATTGATCCAAGGGGTTACTACTGGCTACCAGAACAGCCATAGAGGTACTGCTGCGCCTACCTGCTCTTCCAGCCTGTTGCCAAGTGCTGGCTATGCTGCCCGGGTACCCGCATATAACGGCTGCCTCCAAAGAGCCGATGTCTATACCCAGCTCTAATGCGTTGGTGCTAACCACGCCTAGTATATGTCCTGATCTAAGGCCCCTTTCAATTTGTCTCCTCTCGGTGGGTAGATACCCTCCCCTATATCCCCTTATCTCCTTAGAGTTTCCAAGCTTATCCCTTATAAGCTCTTTTAAATAGGTAACTAATACCTCTACCGCCAAACGACTGCGGGCAAAGACTATGGATTGTATCCCATTTGTCATAAGTTTGCTGGCTATATTTCTGGTTTCCAGCAAAGAACTTCTTCTTATGCCAAGCTCTCTGTTTACAAGAGGTGGATTATAGAAAATAAAATGCTTCTTACCCATAGGAGCTCCATTTTTATCCACCAGTTCTACTGGCTCTTCAATAATCCTATGGGCTAGTTCCTGAGGATTGGCGATGGTAGCGGAACAGCAAATAAAGATAGGGTTAGATCCATAAAATCTGCATATTCGCTTTAGCCGTCTTATGACATTAGCCATGTGACTACCAAATACACCCCTATAGGTATGCATTTCGTCAATAACAACATATTTTAGGTTCTCAAATAACTTTACCCATTTGGTATGGTGGGGCATTATGCCCGAATGAAGCATGTCAGGGTTGGTAACTACGATGTGTCCAGCCTGTCTGATAGCCTTTCTTGCAGTGACAGGAGTATCTCCATCATAGGTATAGGTCTTTATGTCCCTGCCCAGAAGGGTAATCATTTCATGAAGCTCACTTACTTGATCCTGGGAAAGTGCCTTGGTGGGAAATAAATATAGGCTTCTTGCATCGTCATTTTTAAATATCTCATTTAATACCGGTAGATTGTAGCAAAGAGTTTTACCGGAAGCTGTAGGAGTTACTATCACCACGTTTTTGTCTTTATTTACCAGATCCATGGTAAGAGCCTGATGAAGATATAATCTGTCTATACCCCGTTTTTTGAGTACTTTGATGATCTCAGGGTCTAGCCATGCAGGAAAAGGCGCATAGACAGCTTCCTTGGCCTCTATGGTCTTCCAATATGTTATATTGTCCATAAAGCTATTGTCTTGATGAATAAATTCTATCAATTGGTCGATATTCATAAGGCAGCACTCCTACTCGAAAAGCTCTATAACCCTTATTATATCGATTTTGTATATGAATGTCTATTTCAATAATGCCATAAACGACAAATATATTGGTTGGATACATCCTCCCAATATATTGTCTATTAGTGGGCTTCTCTATTAATATACAAAGGTTAATTATTACTGTGGTCTTTACCTCTCAAATCTTCTTAAAAAGGCCTTGGTACGCTCATTTTGGGGATTGTTTATCACCTTTTCAGGTGAGCCTTGTTCAACAATAAGCCCATCATCCATAAATATGATAAAATCTGCTACATCCCTTGCAAAGCTCATCTCATGGGTGACAATTACCATAGTCATTTGTTCTGCGGCCAAATCTCTTATGACCGTTAAAATCTCGCCTGTCAGTTCCGGGTCCAAAGCTGAAGTGGGCTCATCAAAGAATAGCACCTTGGGACTTAGTGCCAAAGCCCTGGCTATGGATACCCGCTGCTGTTGACCGCCCGACAGTTGCCACGGATAAGAGTCTTCCTTGTCGGATAGGCCCATCTTTTTCAGTAGTTCACGTCCTATCTCCAAAGCTTCATCTTTAGGCTTCTTCTGCACAGTAATCAAAGCATCTGTCACATTTCTTATAACAGAATAATGAGGGAAGAGATTGAAATTTTGAAATACCAATCCAAAATACCGCTGGATTTTCTTTAACTGTGTACTTGATGCATAACTGGCTTTTCCATCTGAATCGGTGATAGCAGCATGTTCGCCCATATAGATAAGCTCTCCAGAATCAATAGTCTCTAGCAAGGTAGCACATCTGAGCAAAGTGGATTTGCCCGAACCCGAAGGGCCGATTATGCCAACTACTTGCCCTTCTTCGATATTCAATGATATACCCTTGATGACTTCAAGTTTATCAAAGCT
>JAWLDD010000105.1:0-7937 GCA_041686815.1 Candidatus Atribacteria bacterium
CATTAGTTTATCTTTTATCATAGTAAAGTTTCACATATAAAGGATACTTAATAGTATATAAGGTAAGATGCTATTACTTGTTTAGAAAAATAAATATAAAAGGTATTATAAGCAGACAACAAAAAACCCTGCCATAAAGGGCATGCAGGGTTTATTGGCATTTGGAACAGTGCCCATAGAATTTCACCTTATGGTTAATCACCTTAAAGCCGTGATTCTTAGCTATTACCTCTTCCAAAGATTCCAGCAAATCGTCTTCTACTTCGCTCACTTCGCCACATTTTTGACATATCAAATGATGATGATCATGATCTTGTTCTGGATGGCTTAGCTCATAACGATTTCTACCATCTTCAAAGTTATGTTTGAGCAAAATCCCCAATTCTTCCAACAAAAGCATAGTACGGTATACAGTTGCAAGTCCTATGTCAGGATTGGTTTTTCTAACTTCTAAATATATCTCTTCGGTGCTCATATGCTTACCCTGATTGCTCAAAATTACTTCAAGAGTAGCTCTTCTCTGAGAAGTAAGCTTGAATCCTTTTTCTTTTAATATGGACTTTATCTCGATCATACCATCATACATATAATCACTTCTCAATTAAATTATCTGTTTTTATCCAATTCATCCAGCAGTTTTTCATTAAGGACTTTGATATGAGTTCCCTTCATACCTAGAGACCTGGATTCTATGACACCAGCACTCTCAAGTTTTCTTAAAGCGTTTACTATTACCGAGCGGGTTATGCCAACACGATCAGCAATTTTGCTTGCAACTAATAGGCCTTCACTGCCATCAAGTTCTTTTAGTATATGTTCTATTGCTTCTAATTCTGAAAAGGATAGAGTCCTGACTGCCATCTGTACAACGGCTTTTTCTCGGGCATCCTTCTCTATTTCCATAGCTTTGGCATTGATTATCTCCATTCCGGTTATAGTCGCGCTGTATTCAGCTAAAACTAAATCATTATCGGTAAATTTTTCGCCTAGTCTTTCGATAATTAAAGTACCAAGGCGATCTCCACCGCAACTTATAGGAACGATGGCTGTAAATTTGCCAAACCTATTATTTGAAACCGAGTCAGCTATAATATAACCATCTTCCACGTTTACATTAGCTAATGTCTCATTGATTTTAAGCAACTCATTGTTGCATCTTGCTGAGAAACTAGGATCTCCGGTCATATCAACTTCCCAGTGTTGAAGATATTTTTCATCGACTATGGTATACCCAAGCATTCTGCCCTTTCGACTTGTAATATATATATTACTATTTAGAATTTCGCTGAGTACATCAGTCAGGTCAGAGAAACGTACCGGATCCGAACCTGATCTCTGAATAATTTTATTTAATCTCCTTGTTTTGTCCAACAAACTTTCTGCCAAATCTTTTCACTCCTTGGTATAATCATTATACATTACTTTACATTTTTCAGTCCAGTTAAAATTCTACAATATGAATTTATGAAGATTTTCCTCATGTACGAGTTCTTTTAACGCTTTGTGGACATATACAGCATCTATCACTATTCGCTGACCTGAAAGATCCTCAGCATTAAAAGATATATCTTCCATCAACTTCTCTATTACAGTATAGAGCCTACGAGCACCAATATTTTCACTTCTCTGATTCAAAAGAAAAGAGATATTGGCTATCTCCGAAATAGCTTCTTCCGAAAACTCCAAATCTATATTTTCTACCTTCATTAGTTCTACCTGCTGTTTTAGTATGGCATTTTCAGGTTGGGTCAGTATTTGTTTGAAGTCTTCACGAGTTAAGCTTTCCAGTTCAACTCTTATGGGGAAACGCCCTTGAAGCTCCGGAATTAGATCCGATACACTGGATACATGAAAAGCACCTGCAGCAATAAATAGGATATGGTCTGTCTTGATGGGACCATATTTTGTCATTACGGTAGTCCCTTCTACAATCGGCAATATATCCCTTTGGACTCCCTCCCTGGAGACATCAGGACCACTGCTTACTTCTTTACCTGCTATTTTATCAATCTCATCAATAAAAATAATTCCGTTTTGTTCTGCTGCATCTATAGCTTCCTCTACAACTTCATCCATATCTACTAACTTTTGTGCTTCTTCTTGTTCAAATATCCGCCTTGCCTCGCGTATTGTTGTCTTCTTCTTTTTAGTTTTTCGCGGCATGATGCTTCCAAAAACATCCTGAATTTGTATAATCATATCCTCATTGCCCATTCCAGGTATGAATCCAATGCCCGAATATTTCGAATCTTCCACTTCGATTTCTATTACGGTATCTTCCATAGCTCCTAGTCTTAGTCTATGGCGTAATTTCTCACGGGTATTGTGCATTGATTGTTCGGTTAAATCCGCTTCTTGGCTGTCGTCATCTTGTTCTTCGATATCAGCTGTTTGGAAAAGCATACCCAAGGGATTAGTAGGCTTTCTCTTTTTAGTAGGTAAAAGGATGTCCAGAATTCTGTTTTCCGCTGCTATTTCGGCTTTTTCTTTGATAGCATCCATTTTACTTTTCTTGACCATGCGAATAGAAGATTCAACTAAATCCCTAACCATGGATTCTACATCTCTACCAACATATCCTACTTCAGTAAACTTGGTAGCTTCCACTTTAACAAATGGAGCATGAACGAGTTTCGCTAAACGTCTAGCGATTTCAGTTTTACCTACACCTGTGGGTCCCATCATTATTATGTTTTTGGGTGTTATATCCTCCCTCAATCTCTCATCAATAAGGCTGCGTCGATAGCGATTCCTTAAGGCTACAGCTACCGATTTTTTTGCTTCCTTTTGCCCTATGATAAATCGATCTAATTGTTCTACAATCTGCTTAGGGGTCAAATTTTCCATTAGCGTCTCCTCCTAAATTTCTTCAACATAGATTTGATCATTGGTATAAACGCATATGGATGAGGCAATCTCTAATGATTTTCTAACTATTTCTTTAGGTTGCAGATCTGTGTTTTCCACAAGTGCTTTAGCTGCTGCCATGGCAAAAGAACCCCCTGAGCCTATAGCTGCTATTTGGTCATCCGGTTCAATCACTTCACCAGTACCAGAAATAATCAAAAGGTTCTTGTCATCTAAAGCTATTAACATAGCCTCTAACTTCCGAAGGACTTTATCTGATCGCCACTCTCTGGCCAACTCAACTGCAGCACGTTCCAAATTACCGGAGTACTGCTCCAGCTTTGCTTCAAAGCGTTCGCTTAGACTAAAAGCATCTGCTACCGAACCTGCAAATCCTACCAGCACCTTATCATGATAAAGGCGTCTAACCTTTCTGGCTCCATGCTTCATAATGGTATTTTGCCCGAAGGTAACTTGCCCATCTCCGCCTATGGCTGCTCGGTCCCCCTTCCTCACAGCCACTATTGTTGTGCCCTTTAGCATATGCAGTCCTACCTCCTAGATGGAATAATTGACTAAACATTCAAATAGTAACACATTATTTAACAAAATTCAACCATTTTTGATCTTTTTCATAGAGCTTCGACTAGATCATCTATTGCCTTTAATGCTCGATGCGCTATTAACCTGTTCTTCTCTTGTTTTTTTCTAACTCTATGATCTAATGGCTGCATTATTCCAAAATTTACATTCATTGGCTGAAAGTTTGTCACTGCAGGATTTGAAATATAGCTGGCCAACGCCCCAATAGCAGTAATTTCAGGTAATCGTGGCATAGACTCACCTAAAATAGTTTTAGCCAAGTGGCATCCCGCTACAAGACCACTGGATGCTGATTCCACATAGCCCTCTACACCCGTTATTTGACCAGCAAAGTATATCCTCTCGTTTTCTCTCATGCGGTAAAAGGAGTTTAAAATCTTTGGAGAATTTATAAAAGTATTTTTGTGCATAACACCATAACGAACAAATTCAGCATTTTCCATTCCAGGTATTAGTGAGAATACACGTTTTTGTTCTCCAAACTTCAGATTAGTCTGAAAACCAACCATATTATATAGAGTTGCACTATGATTATCTTGTCTTAGCTGTACCACTGCATATGGTTCTTTACCTGTTTGAGGATCTGTTAACCCTACAGGTTTTAAAGGCCCAAATCTAAGTGTCTCTATACCCCTTGAAGCCATAACTTCAATAGGCATGCACCCCTCAAATACCTGCTTTTCGAATTCCTTTAAAGCTACTGTATCGGCATTTATCAATTCATTCCAAAATCTATTATACTCTTCACGATTCATTGGACAGTTTAGATAATCGTCTCCTCGTCCATAACGTGATGCTCTAAAGATCTTAGTATGATCCAATGAATCTACTGTCACTATAGGTGCAGCAGCATCGAAGAAAAAGAGATAATCTTCTCTGATCAACTTCGTTATAGAATGTGAAATAGCTTCGGATGACAAAGGACCAGTAGATATAATAACGTATTCCGACTCTGGTATCTCCTTGACCTCTTGACAATGAACAGTTATATTGGGATGATTGTTCATGGTATCCGTAATATATTCGGAAAATGACTCACGATCTACAGCCAAAGCTCCACCTGCTGGAATGCGATGCAAGTCTGCGGCTTTAATAATCAGAGAGTTTAGCCTTCTCATCTCTTCTTTAAGCAGTCCTACAGCGTTTTCCAATCTATCGGATCTTAATGAGTTACTACATACCAGTTCGGCAAGATTTGAGGTAGAATGGGCAGGAGTCATAACAGCCGGTCTCATCTCGTACAGATCCACTTTTATTCCTCTATTGGCTAATTGCCAAGCTGCTTCACAACCTGCCAAGCCGCCTCCTATAACTATTGCTTTGGATTTCATTTTTTAGTCCTTTCATTATTCTTTTTATTGTTGCATTCATCATTGGAACATACAATAGTCTTAGCTCCGCCTCTTTGGATTTTTTCTACCATATAGGATCCACAACTTGGACATGTTTCCTTTACAGGTCGATCCCAGGATACAAAATCACATTCAGGGTATCTGCTACACCCATAAAACTTTCGCCCCTTCTTGGTCTTCCTAACAACGATATTTGAACTACATTTAGGGCATGGAACATCTATTTCTTCCACAATAGGTTTTGTGTTCCTGCATTCCGGGAAATTAGGACATGCTAAAAATTTTCCGAACCTACCTGTTTTTATTACCATGTTGGTACCACACTTTTCACAAACAACGTCGGATTCTTCATCTTTGATCTCTATTTTGGGAATGTCTCCATCAGCATGTTCCAGCAAAGCCTTAAAAGAAGGGTAGAAATTCCTGATTATATCTTTCCAATCCCTTTCCCCTTCTTCCACCTTGTCTAAACGTTCCTCCATCTCAGCAGTAAATTTATAATCAACTATTTCTGCAAAATAGTCTGCCATTAAATCGTTTACAATAAATCCCAATTCAGTAGGATACAAAGTTCTTTTATCCCTTTCTACATAACCTCTGGATGTAATGGTATAAATCGTAGGTGCATATGTGCTAGGTCTACCAATTCCCATGTCTTCCAAGGTACGAACCAATGACGCTTCAGTAAAACGTGGTGGTGGTTGGGTAAAATGTTGGGATGGGTTCCACTTTTTAAGAATCACCTTTGCCCCTGCTTCTATTTCCGGCAAGTTTATATCCTTTTCTTCTTTACCATCATCACTGCTTTCTTCATATATAATGGTATACCCTTGAAAAATCTTTCTCGATCCACTAGCTCTGAAGATATAATCCTTTCCTTTAATATTTATGGTCATGGTCTCAAAAACAGCCGGAGTCATCTGACTAGCTATGAATCTTTGATAAATCAGCTTATACAACCTATATTGATCCCTCTTCAATGAATTCTTGATTAAATCTGGTTCGCGTAGGACACTGGTTGGTCTGATTGACTCATGAGCGTCTTGAGCTCCTTTTTTACCTTTATAAATATTTGGTTTTTCAGGTCTATACTCTTTCCCGTATTTTGACTGAATATGGTCCAAGGCTTCATTCTGTGCCACCTGTGATACTCGAGTAGAATCTGTCCTAATATAGGTGATTAAACCAACAGATCCTTCACCTTGAATTTCGATTCCTTCATAAAGCTGCTGAGCCAATAACATGGTTTTCTGAGCGGTAAACCCAAGTTTCCTTGAAGCCTCTTGTTGTAGTGTACTGGTAGTAAATGGAGGAGATGGGTTTCTCTTTTTTGTTCCTTTCTTAACTTGATCTACTACAAAGTCAGTACCATTTAGATCTGCTATGATATCCTTGACTTGCTCCTCGTTCTTAAGCTCAACTTTTTTACCTTTTTCCCCATAAAAACCAGCTTCAAAGACTTCCTTATCTCCTTCTTTGTGAAAAACACCTGTTAATGACCAATATTCTTCGGGCACAAAGTTTTGAATTTCTCTTTCCCTATCGCATATAATTTTAGTAGCGACCGACTGTACCCGGCCAGCGCTTAATCCTTTGCGGATCTTTCGCCATAATAATGGGCTAATTTGGTATCCAACTATGCGGTCTAACACCCTCCGTGCTTGTTGGGCATCAACTAGATCTTTATTTATGGGTCTCGGATTCTTAACTGCTTCTTTGACAGCAGCACTGGTTATCTCATTAAATTCAATTCTACATGGACTGTTGGAATCAATCTTTAGAATATGAGCTAGATGCCAAGAGATGGCTTCGCCCTCTCTGTCAGGGTCAGTCGCCAATAATACTCTGCTAGCACTTTGGGCCTCTTTTCTTAATTTGTTGAGAACTTCGCCTTTTCCTCTAATTGTGATGTATTTAGGTTCAAAATCATTATCTATATCTACACCTAGTTGGCTTTTAGGGAGATCCCTAACATGCCCCATCGATGCTTCAACCTTGTAATTTCTCCCTAAAAGTTTCTTTATTGTTTTTGCCTTCGCTGGTGACTCTACGATTACCAGATTTTGTGCCATTATATAACCTCCATCATTTTAAGCATCCCAATTTCTTATAAATATTTTGCCTGGCATTTGTTTTACTATTCCTTTCACTTCGAGCATAGTCAATACAGAGTTTAGTTTATGTATATCCATTTTGGTATCCCTTGATAACTCTTCAAGATGCCTTTCTCCTTCTCGGAGAGCATTATACACCTGAGTTTCAAAAAAATCAAGCTGGACATGGGTCTCAATCCTATCGGGCTTATCCAAAACAAAGCCTAGATCTTCTAAGATGTCCTGGATATCAGTGACCAGCTTTGCTCCTTCCTTTAGGATTTTATTAGTGCCTGCACTCTGGGGTACGTTTATATTTCCAGGTAGGGCATAGACATCCCGTCCTTGTTCTAAGGCAAAATCTACAGTAATTAGAGCACCGCTTTTGATTCCTGCCTCAATAACCAATACTCCATTGGTCATTCCGCTAATTATCCGATTTCTAGCGGGGAAATTACCTGCTACAGGACCTGTTCCTGGAGGATATTCGGTTATAATGGTACCTTCTTCTTCCATAATATTAAACAACTTTCTATTTTCAGGTGGATAAATCCTATCGATGCCACAGCCTAATACTCCAACTGTAACCCCGTTAGCTTTTAAAGCTCCATAATGGGCCATTGCATCAACGCCTCTGGCTAGACCGCTTACCACGGTAATCCCTGCTAAGGCAAGCTCATATCCCAATTTTTCTGCCATTTGTCTGCCATAACTGGTGGATCTTCTAGAACCCACTATAGAGATTGCTGGATGATGGTTTTTAATTGGTATACCTTTACAATAAAGTACCGGTGGTGGATCGTAAATTTGTCTTAGCAAAACTGGATACTCATCGTCTAGCAAAGTAATAACCCTATATTTAAGTGAATTCAATCTATTATTTATTTCATCTAAAACCCTGTCTTGTCTTTGATTTATTATCTCGTTAACAACGTTACTACCTAAATATGAAGATAATCTTAACAACTCCTCCTTGGAAGCTAGCCATACTTCATGAGCACTTCCAAAATGCTCTATCAGAAAATGGAAACGCCTGGCCCCA
>JAWLDD010000106.1:0-7879 GCA_041686815.1 Candidatus Atribacteria bacterium
TTTCAGGATGGAATTGAACACCGAAAGCATTAAATCTAGGGAACACTGCACCCTCAATTTCTTTCTCTACATCGTTAACACATTCACCGTCGGCATCAATATAATAAGACGAACGTTTTTCTGAACTCCACACCAATGGGGTAGCTTCGGGTCCTAATTCAACCAACTGGTGGTGAGTACTAGATACCGGCACCGTTTCGCCATTATACGCAAAATAAGCCAGGTGTCTGCCAAAGATAGCATGCCCAAGAAAGTGTTGATACATTCTGCCTCCGCACATTACGTTAAGAAATTGAAATCCTCGGCAGATACCGGTCATTTTAATACCACGTTTCAAACATACTTTAAATAAATGCTTTTCGTAAGCATCTCGATTTAAATTTGTAAAGGATGCTCCACAATCTACACCTCGATAAAATGAAGGATGGACATCCTCTCCACCCGTAAATACAAGAAGCTTTACATCTTCAGGATTTTGAAAGAGCTCTCGTACATCACAGGTAATTTCTCCAAAGTCTCTTAGTGGTTCTCCATATTCTTTAGAGCCAACTACAACTATTTTGTTCGGCATTTAGATAGTCCTTTCTCTTTTTTATTTATGAAAGCTTTTATAGCTTTATCCTCTTCTTTTGATCCAGGTTCACATTCCAAAATTTTTATAAATTCTGATGTGATGGTATCATAGACACTTACTTCTTTTACATCTCTATTTGTTATAGTACTCAAGATTTTTGGGGAACACTTAAAAATATGATTACTACAACTAAATGAACCGATATCTGTAAATGTATTTTTATCATTAGGTGCTTCAAAGATAAAGCGACGTAGCCCTATTATCCAGCTTAGATTAACTGTCTTATTAAGGCTAGGTTCTCTACCATACATTTTAGAGACGTTAATCGGGGAGTGCCCTTCTCCATGTACAGTGAAAGCATTGTTAAATACAAAAGCTACATAAGGGTCTAACCCGATATCATCCATTAAATGTATTCCACCAATGACAGAAGATGGGCTCTCTCTTATATATCTTAAAAAAGCAACCCCTAAATAGAATTTATTTGCATCTAATTCAAGAAGATTGTTAATAATCACAGCGATGAAATCATCAGTTTTATCGGGGTATTCCCTTTTTATTTTGACTACCTCAAAAGAATCCGGTACAAACTTATGTATCTTTCCCAGTTTGATCCAGCGGGATACCAATTTATCAGTTAGTCCATATCCTCCAGGTATATCTATTCTATACCACATTCTGTTAGGTTTAACTTTGGAATTTTGAATTTCTTTAAGGAAATCACCAAAACATATTTGACGGTTTCCGTTAGTAACTGTGGTTATTTCTTTACTCCCTATTTTTACTTTTGTATTTTTATCAACGACATCCTTATGGGTTTCACCTATCAAATTAGAAATAATATCATTAGTATCAATAGGTGGCTTGTTGTGATCTTCAAATAACTGATAATATACTTCATCAGTAATGTGCCCAACAGTTTGTAGTTTTTTATATTGAATTATTTTTTCTAGTTCTTCCTTAGTTAAAGCTTTAGTCATACTACTCCTCCCGTTATTCAGCTCGTACGGGACCTGTGTCATCACTATCAGCTTCGGTGATTTCTTGAAAATCTATGGCTTTTACTTCGCTGAGTGGAATAATCCTAAAAACATTGTCTTCTGGATGATACGGATCCTCAAGAGACACTCGATAATGAGGTGCTGGAATATTAATAGGGCTGTAAATTCCCTGAGCTCCAGTCTGCATAAAATCAATCTGACTGACCCTTAGTCCAGGGTGGCTCGGAGAATCTTCACCAACGGCAAAAGTATTATCCGTAACTTGCACCTTTGTGATCGTACGATATTTCTTACCCATTATTGATACCTCCTATAAAAAAGAATGTTCACAGCCAAGTTCTTTCATAAGGCTGGCTTGATACTTAATAAAGTCTTTCATCCGTGCCATTTTTTGGGTTCCTGCTTGGATGAATCCATTATAGTCCACTCCGTTAGACCAGTGGATAATTTGGGATTCCTTAGCTTTTCTAGGTAAATCCCATTCTTTAACAACACGATTACTAATGACCTCTGAATCAGCTCCGGATCTAAGATAATCCATCATTGCCAATCCGTGAGCAAGTTTACCTGGCCTACATCTTCCCTCGCTGAAATAATTTGATAGAACTTTGTCGAAATTGAGTGATTTGTTTTGCATAAGAGTGATGCTTTTTACATTCGTGCTTACCAAAGATTTGTTTCCTATCGTAAATAGATTTAGCGGATTCCCACCCGGCTCAAACATCAAAGCCAAATAAGAACGCATTTTTTCCCAGAGCTTGTTAGAAGCTTCAATATCAGACTCATTAATAATCCCGCGTACTTCTTCTTCATCAGTATTTAAGATCTGATAAAATCTCTTGTCCATTTTATAAGCCGTAATAGACCACGCCATACGTCCCAAAGCATATACGAGAGACACAGTCATAGGTGATTTCAGCCACCAACAACTAGGAGTTCTATATTCAATACCATATGGAGTAGGCCGAAAACATCCAGCTTTACCATACTTATCTCGTCTCCGCTTAGACCCAGGAGCATTGTCTAGAGGAAGAGTAGGAATAGTGATAAGCAGATCCATCATTTTAATAAGACGGAGATGCATCTCTTCTTCTTTCACCATAAATTTCTCCGGATTGTTCTCCGACATAGTTTCAAGAGGTTCCGAAGTACCAAAGTGCAAATGCCCGCCGGCATATCGGAATGGGTGACGGGAAGCATCCATTTCACAGGTATTAACGCTTCGAGTATACGCATTAAAATCCGGAGCGCACCCAAAGATACGGGCTTCTGGATCAGCTTGGTCAATAATAGATCGCTGAATTCTAGAAGATGGCTTCAAGATAACTCTATTCTCTTTAATAATGTTATGAACCATCATAAGAATAGACCGAATTCGACCTGAAACAATTTCGCGGCAGCGAGCCGGTCTATAGGACATTTCACCTTGAATCCCATCGAAAAACAGCTTACATCTAGCTTCTTCTTCACCTACCTTCATCGGATTATCTTTTCCAGGGAAGAAACGATCGGCATTAAGTACCTGACCACGCTTGTTTGCGACGAAAAATTCCGGGTCGCCTCCCAAATTACATCGGATAAGTCTTTTTCGAGTTTTGTCTATGAACTCCTCGTTAACGTCTGATAGCTTCATAGTTCATTAAGTCTCCTTTCAGTTCTTTTTGTTAATCTTCCCGCTCCAATTGAGCTTCTATTTCATAAGCCTGGATAAGAATATCCACAGCATATGAGACTTGATTAGGTTTTACACCTTTGGGAAGACCTTGGCTTCCCGTATGGTAGCGATTTAAAGCCACTACTACATCGTAATTGGATTCTGTATAATATTTACTAAATATCTCAACCCCCGCAGAAATATTGGGTTCAATCCAAAACAATTTACTTTTTGAATCTACCCCACTATTTTCTAATTCGTGCGTCTCCTTCCACACGCTATACATCACTTGTGTTAGCCCAACAGCGCCTTTATTGCTTTCCGCAAATGGATCAAACAGTGATTCTTTCCAGATGAGTGCTGTGATCAGAATGGGATCAATATCCCGTTTATTACATTGTTCAAGCACTGTATCTACAATTCTTTCAGTAAGCTGGGGATCCAATTTAGGCTGATAGTTTTGTACAATACCCATTAATCCTTGCTTTATATCTTTTGGTTTTTGTGATTCAATTTGTTTATATAACTGTTTATTTTTATACTGCTCCATTAAAAGTTTATCTTTCACTTCCGCAGCCATTATTTCTGCGTCTAGTTTTTTATTCTGAGCTTCGACAATAAGCATAGCTGACGAAAAGACAAATAGAGATAACAAAAGAATTAACACTATATTGAAAATATTACTTATATGTTTTTTATCATCAGTACTCACAGAAGAATCATCAGAATTTTCTTGGACATTTACTGTCTCTTCAGGCATTATTAGCCTCCTTATCTTTCCAATAATTTTTATTTTGTTCACTCAACCTTTGAGCTGCTCGGCAGAATACACACACTGTATTTTCAGTCCCGCAAATCTCACATGCTATCCCCACGTGCTTATGGGAATGATCATCAAATTTATAGTGGCACCCTATATCTTCCTGAGCATACGCATCATGGCAATCCCTACAAATAAACATTTTTTACTCCTCAGAATCAAATTTAAATGAGCTTCTACTCATTTCAAGGTATTTTCTACAAAATATTAGTGTGTCAGCTTTCTTTCCACAAATACCGCATTTTTGATTATGTCTTATAGAATGCGGATGCTCTGTTATTGGTTTTTCACAACCTGTAGCTGGTCTATCCTTTTCATGGCATTCCACACAGACCACCGCCATTCTTATAGTAGTTGTCTTTGCCACTTCATTGTTCTCCTTTTCTATATTTACAGGCGGGACTGGTTCCTCATCCTTTACAGTAGGCTTAGCTACCTTCTTTGGTTTCTCTTTATAAGCATCTACAGGCTCAAAAACATGCGGGTTACGCTGAGCATAAGATTCGAAGTCAACCCAAAGAATATTATTGACCCAGTCAGATATTTTTTGGAACAAGCCCATAGTTTTATCTCATTAACACATAAAAATGGCAGCTAATAGGAATAAAAGCTGCCCAATAAGTTCGCTATATTCAGCTACTTCACCATATTTCAAGATTATCCATGACATATAGTTCACCTCCCAGTGTACTTAAGAATATATCAAGCATATCTCTAGCCTCGTTAATGAAATAAGCTTCCGCCATTCTATCTACCTCTATGGTATCATTATACTGACCATCCGACATACACCTACATTCCATATGAGGAACAGATATGGCTCCAATAAAATAGACTACGCTCATTGATACTACTATAACTGGAAGAGATCCAAGTCCAGGATTACTTGATTCAAATTCCATCATATCTGGATCAAAAATAAATCGTAAATATAGCTGGTTACTTTCTACTTGTAATGAGCTTACTCTACTACATTGATAATATACAGTATCCTGTTCGAGTATATCGTTTTCGTAAGAGCTATATGAATCCATATATTAGACCTCAAATGCCCAGCTGAATAATTTTTCTACTTCCACATGCAGCTTTTGCATTAACCTTTCATTTAAATATAATCCTACTCCGGGTGATACCGAAAATGAGGTATGCCATTTACCCCTATCGCGTACAATAAAATGTGTCGTGATACATGCTACCAATTTCCCTAGTTTTTCATGGAACATATAAACTTCTACTGTACATTTATTATAATTTATATGAGCTCTTCTTATTTGTAAATAAATTACGTCTTGTAAAGTTAGCTCCATCATGATATTAACCTTCCCTTAGCCTGTCTGCTATTTCTATCACTTCCTCGATACGCATAGGGGTAAAGTTTCTTACATCCACCCCTACATTTATCACAGGCTGTCTATAAATGAACTCAGTGAATAAAGTATGTACATGCCCGCACACAATGATCGTATCTTCAGGCATCACTTGACCTTGTGCCATATCGTGTGTCAAAAAGAGCCGGTGTCCATCGATTTCCATAATCATGGAAGTATGGGCAGAGAGAAACCCCATTTCGACATACCAAAGACCAGCTCCTTGATCATGATTTCCAAAGACCAAGTGCTTTTGTCCATTCAACTGTCCCAAAATTTTTCGGTAATATGGAGCTCTCTCTGGACCATACCATATGAAATCACCCAAGATCCATACTTCATCTTGAGGGGACACAACACTGTTGTGCTTTTTGATTATATCTTTTTCCATCTGATGCTCGTTTTTATATGGTCGAGCACAATGATGTATAATATTTCCGTGACCAAAATGTGGGTCAGCTGTTACAAACAAAGCCATTTTATTATATCACTCCTTTAAGTATTCCATAATTTCTAGATAAAGAAAGTTCTCCCAGAATTCAATATCTGGAGCTTCGGGCAGACCAGACATATTTTTGTCTCTTTCGGTTTTCACCACAAGATCATCTATCAGATTAATGACCTTTCTGAATGGCATTTCTCCCTTTTTAATTTTCAGGATTAGCTTCCTGTTTTTAAGAGGAAATGTTATAGTTCTATTTCTATAAAGTTCAATCACCTCAAGAGGAGCACGCACTGCGTGTGAAAGTGCTTTCCAGTCCGCCCCGTCAGCTTTCTTGGCTTTTCTAGCTCTATTACCATAGTCAGCTATAACACCTGATATCATTTCTTTTACATAACTAACCTTATATGTAGCTTTGAGTATTCTATTTAGTGCTCGGTATTGAGGAATACCCTGGATGTCATCATCAGTGTACTCAAGATATAAACCTACCGGTAGTTCATCCCATATAGTTATCATCCTAGCTTCAGGATCAGTAGAATCAAGTACCCTGAGAAATGTATCAGCTTCGTTTAGTCTATTTCCCTTAACAGAATACTTTTTAGCCTGGTCTCTGGCAAACCCTACGAAAGCTGACATATCTTTGAAAAGAAACCGTTCTTTATTTTCTCGCATTTTTTCCCAAACAGGTGAAGAGATCAATATTGCTTCTTCTGGGGCAAAAAGCATATCTAGTGCAATGGTTTGACCTTGTAATGCTAAATCTATAAATCTATAAATAGAAAAATATTCGGTGTCATCAACTCCTGGTCTTTTGGGTGCAACTTTTCTGTTGAGTATAATATCCTGTTTTAATGGCATAAAAATGCCACGAAAATTTTTATCAGAATTTTCCGTGGCTGTACCATACAGGTGGGACCCATAGGTCACCAAACAGATAATATCTTCACCTGTCTCCAACTTCATGATAAATCTCCATTATTAATTCGTCAGCTTCTTTACTACTTGGGTTTATATTCTCATCTAATATACGAGCTTCGGATCTTTTGATTACTTCACCAAGTTTTGGTCCTGGTGGCATACCTGTGAGTTTCATAACGTAGTTCCCATCCACAATCTTTTCTTTTCTTTGGCTCGGAATTGAATTGGTTTTCCATCTATCACAAAGATCACTAATCTTTTTCATTTTCTTTTCAAACTCCCCGCGATACATAAATGTTTCTCCGCGTGAGAATTCATCTGCCCAAGCCACTTTTTCTAAAACTTCGTAATAAGGGTGAGTTACTAACCTATATATTTTAGAGGGTTTCATTTCAAGTATATGGTGAAATTTCATATGATGTTCAGTAGCAAAGGAAATGGCTTCAATAGCATAGTTTGAAAAACCAAGTCTATCAAGCATACTCTCTACTAAAGGTACCCCAGCTTTGGCGTGGCCATGATAAGTTAACTTCCAGCCATATTTATCTTCCTGGAAAGAAACTGCTTTACCTACATCGTGAAGTAATGCTGCCATCTTGATTATATAATCAGTATTTGATTCTAAAATTTCAGCACAGCTTAAACAATGATCAAAAACAGTTGGTCCCTCCGGGTGATGCTCCATGTCGTGTCTAAAATATTTCAGAGTTACCAATTCAGGCATGATTTGGTAGAGTAGTTTCATATCATCTAAATGTTGTATAAATGCATTGAATTGTCTACCTGATTTACCATTAGCCGCTTTCTTTATTTCAGATACCAGCCTATATTTAGATATTTCTTTGATATTTTTGTATAGTTTACGGGCAGCCAAGCGAGTAGACCTATCTAATTTAAATCCAGGTATTGCCGCAAAGCGAGCTGCTCTAACCATGCGAAGATAGTCTTCGTTGAACCTTTCAATTGGATCACCTACGCATCTTATAATACGATTTTCGATGTCTTTTATACCATCGACGTAATCTATTATTTTTCCATCGTGGGTCATACCGAGAGCATTAACAGTGAAGTCTCTTCTTTTTACATCTTCTCGAAAATCA